>NZ_JAGKRH010000005.1:0-11772 GCF_017939245.1 Aeromonas sp. PrichA-15
TTATCGAAATATATGCGGGGGATCCTGGCGAGTGCAAACTACCCGATGCACACGAGTGTGCTGGAAGGGGTGAACAACAAGATCAAAGTGATAAAGCGCATGGCATATGGATTTAGGGACTCAGAATACTTTTTTCTGAAAATCAATGCGGCCTTCCCCGGAAAGCCGCGATGAACCAAAAAATAGGAGGGGCGATGGCTCCTCCTACGGGTTCACTGGCGCTGGCTCAGATAACGGTGACGTTCTCGGCCTGAGGGCCTTTTTTGCCCTGGGTCACAGTGAACTGGACTTTTTGACCTTCAGCCAGGGTCTTGAAACCTGCGCTCTGGATGGAGGAGAAGTGAACGAAAACGTCCGGTCCCTGGGATTGCTCGATGAAGCCAAAACCCTTGGTTTCGTTGAACCATTTTACTTGGCCGGTGCGAATGTCAGACATGTGGTAAGTCCTATCTATAACAAAATGAAACTAAGCCTGGTTGGGCAGCATTTGCCTGGAAGTCAGGGGTTGAAGCATGACTGACCACGTCTCTTTGTCCCAGTAGCATGTAGCACAATCCCTGTCTAAAGCCTGACCGATTGTACTGGAGCCCGATCCCTTGTCAATTTGGCACTTTTCATTTTTTGAGCGAGCTAAAAGTATTGTGAAGTCAGCAGCTTGTTTCATGCTTCACATCAAAAAAAACGGGAGGCCATGGCCTCCCGTCTGCATAAGGGGGGGTCGAGCCCCCTTATTCCTTGAGGGCGAACCCTTCCCCCTGGCGGTCGTAGCGGTAGCTGACCTGACCGAGAGAGCGGACCTCGACCCGCTGGATGCGGCGGCTGGTGTCCACCAGGATGAACACCGACTTGCCCGACTGCAGCCGGGTCAGCGGCCTGTCCGGCCCTTCGATGGCGATAAGCCGGCTGAGCTCGGCCCCCGGCAACTCGAACTTGCGGAAGATGGAGTAGAGGGTTTCACCGGCCTGCACGTCGTGCTGCAACCAGGTGCCATCCACTTTCTCCTCGACGGGCTTGGCGGCCTGGAGCTCACCGGCGTTGCCGATGGTCAGGGCCTGGGCCGGCACGGCCAGGGGGACCGCCAGAGAACCTGACGGCGCCGTGGTCGGGGCGGCGGGGGCGGGCTCCCAGGCCAGCACCAGCAGCCAGAGCGGGATCAGCACCAGCAACCCTATGGTGTGTTTCCGGGGCAGGGGGCTTGCCAGCTTGAACGAGGCCGCCTTCGGCTCCTTGTTGCGCTGACCCAGGCCACTCATACCCTGGCCGAGACGCTGGCGCAGGGGCAGGGTAGCCGCGTTGATACGTTGGAGCAGGGTTCCTTGTGATTCGTCTTGGCGACGCTGCTGGGCTCGTCTGTTATGGCCACGTGGGCGACGGTCCGGGGTGGGCACGGCATTTACCTCTCACTACATTGCCTGCCATCAGGCAAATATGCCGCCTATGGTAAACGGACTCGTCCCCGAGGGGGAGAGTCCGGAGCATGAAAATTATCAGCTGAGACGAAACTGACCCAACAATTGCTGCAAACGTTCCGCCGCCTGACGCAAGGCCTGACTGGCGTTGGCCGTGCTGGTGGCGTCCCTGGCGATGTCGTTGGCCAGTGCGCTGGTTTTTGACAGATTGCCGGAGACGGTCTCGGAAACCGAGCTCTGCTCCTCGGCGGCGGAGGCGATCTGGTAGGTCATGTCGTTGATGGTAGCGATGGCCTGGAAGATGCTGCCGAGGGCCGCCTCCGCCTGATCCGCTTCCCCCACCGCCTGATGGGTCAGCTGCTGGCTCTGCTGGATGGCGTTGACCGCGTTGGTGGAGCTGTGGCGGATCTTGTCGATCAGCTCCTGGGTATTCTGCACCGCCTGCTGGGTGTTGCCCGCCAGCTTGCGCACCTCGTCGGCCACCACCGCAAAACCGCGCCCCTGCTCGCCGGCCCGGGCCGCCTCGATGGCGGCGTTGAGCGCCAGCAGGTTGGTCTGATCGGCGATCCCCTGGATGACGGTGAGGATGCTGGTGATCTGCTCGCTGTCGTGAGCCAGCCCTTCCACCACTTCGGCTCCCTTGCCTGCCTCGGCGGCCACCTTGTGCATGGAGTGGATCACCCGCTGGAAGCGTACCTTGCCCTCGTCCGCCGCGCTCTGGGCCTGCTTGGCGGAGTCGGCGGTGTTGTTGGCGTGGGTGGCCACCTCCTGGCTGACGTAGGACATCTCCTGTACCGCGGTCAGCATCTGCTCCATTTCCGCCTGGTGATGCTGCAGGTTGTTGTCGGTCTGGCCGGCGATGCGATCGGTATCCCCGGCGTGGCGATGGACCTCGCTCGCGGTCTTCTGCACATCCCCGAGCAAGGCCTGCAGCTTGTCGATGAAGCGATTGATGCCTCGGGCCAGGGCCCCCAGCTCGTCCTGGGAGCGGCTCTCCAGGCGCTTGGTGAGATCCCCCTCGCCGTCGGCGATGTCATCCACCAGGCTCACCATCTGGCGGATGGGGCCCGTGATGCTGCGGGCAATGACCAGCATGGTGCCAAGGGCCAGCGCCAGTACGATGAGGGCACCGATGAGCTGTTGGGTCATGGCGGCGCGGTTCATGTCGGTGAGCTGGCGTGCCAGCTCGTCCGCTCCCGCCAGCACCACCTTGTAGGGCAGGGTGACGATGATGGCCCAGTTGCGGGCCATGCCGGGCACCGCGATGGGCACCGAGATGCGAAACGCATCGTCGAGCTCCTGGCGCTGTACCTCGGGTTTGAGATACTGCTGCCAGCCGTTGCCGAGCAGCTTGTCGGCGCGGCTGCCGAGCAGGCTGGCGTCGCCGCTGGTACCGGTGATGACGCCGGCAGCGCTGACGATCAGGGTCTCCCCCTTGCCGTCATAGATGTTGCTGTTGAGAGACTGGGCCTGACGGCTGATGGAGTCCACCGCCAGATCCAGCGCGGCGATGCCCTTGAACTGGCCATCCACCAGGATGGGGGTGGTGATGGTGCTCACCAGCACCTGCTGGCCGTTGATGTCCACCTTGAAGGGGTCGATGAGGCAGGGGCGCCCCTCCCGTTTCGGGCAGGCGTAGTAGTCGTTGGCCGGGTTGCCGAACTCGTCCGGATCGCTCTTTTCGATGGAGAGCAGCAGATCGCTGCCGATCTGATCCTTGTCGCGATAGAAGTAGGGAACGAAGCGCCCCTTGTCGTCACTGCCGAGCGCGCTCTGGCCGGCGAAGCTGGCATCCTGGCCGTCGAAGCCGTTGGGCTCGAAGCCCGCGAAGGCGCCATAGAGCTGGGGCTCCAGGGCAAGCTGGGCCTTGAGCAGGTCGGTGGCTTGCTGGCGATCCAGCGGCAGCTTGCCCTCCTGCTGGCGGGCGAAGACGCTGGCCATCTGCTGGGTGTAGGAGAGCCCCTTTTGCAGCAGCTGGGTGATGGTGGCGGCCTCGGCACGGGCGTTGGCACTCACCTTCTGCCACGCCTCCTGTTGCAGGGCGGCGCGGCTGGAGTCGATGGTGAGCTGCTGGGTCTGCCGGCCTGAATACTGGTTGAGCAGGATCAGGATGACCAGGGCCGTGGTCATGGCGACACCGGCCAGTACCAGGATACGATTCTGGATAGAACGAAACTGCATCGCGCGTTCCTTGTATCGTTGAGGGTTCGTTGACGGGGTGACTGAAGTATCGGCTGTGCGGGAGATCTCTCCAGCGACCTCGCCTAGCTAAGCGGGAAAAAAGGGAAAATTCTGAGACATCACTCTAAAACAGCGGTTTTTGCGGGAGTAGACCCTATTTTCCCCTCTGCCTCGCCATGGTTTTCCCATCCGTCATTGTCGGTGCTAAAATGCGACGGTTTTTTTAACGAATTGGCCCAAGGCCCTCTACACAAGGCTTAAAGATGAAAGTCAAAACCCGTTTTGCTCCCAGCCCGACCGGCTTTTTGCATGTCGGCGGTGCCCGTACCGCACTCTATTCCTGGTTGTTTGCAAAGAACCAGGGCGGTGAGTTTGTGCTGCGTATCGAGGATACCGATCTGGAACGTTCCACTCAGGAGGCCATCGACGCCATCATTGAGGGCATGGAATGGCTGGAGCTGAACTGGGATGAGGGCCCCTACTACCAGACCAAGCGCTTCGATCGCTACAACGGCCTCATCGACGAGATGCTGGCCGACGGCCGTGCCTACAAGTGCTACTGCTCCAAGGAGCGGCTGGAAGCGCTGCGCGAAGGCCAGATGGCCAACGGCGAGAAGCCCCGCTATGACGGCAAGTGCCGGGATGGCGACCACGATCACCCGGCCGATGCGCCCCACGTGATCCGCTTCCGCAACCCGACCGAAGGCTCCGTGGTGTTCGATGACCACGTCCGTGGCCGCATCGAGTTCGCCAACACCGAGCTGGACGATCTGATCATTCGCCGTACCGATGGCGCGCCGACCTACAACTTCTGCGTGGTGGTCGATGACTGGGACATGGAGATCACCCACGTGGTGCGTGGCGAAGACCACATCAACAACACCCCGCGCCAGATCAACATCTACAAGGCCCTGAACGCGCCGGTGCCGGAGTTTGCCCACGTCTCCATGATCCTGGGTGACGACGGCGCCAAGCTCTCCAAGCGCCACGGCGCCGTCTCCGTCATGCAGTACCGCGACGACGGTTACCTGCCGGAAGCGCTGCTGAACTATCTGGTGCGTCTGGGCTGGTCCCACGGGGATCAGGAGATCTTCACCCTGGACGAGATGATCAAGCTGTTCAGCCTGGATGCCATCTCCAAGTCCGCCTCCGCCTTCAACACCGACAAGCTCTTGTGGCTCAACAACCACTACATGCGCAGCCTGGATCCGGCCTATGTGGCCAAGCACCTGGCCTGGCACATGGAACACCAGCAGATCGACACCAGCAATGGCCCGGCGCTGGCCGACGTGGTCACCCTGCTGGCCGAGCGCTGCAACACCCTGGTGGAGGTGGCTGCCCAGAGCCGCTACCTGTTCGAAGAGTACGAGGCCATCGACGAAGCGGCAGCCAAGAAGCATCTGCGCGGTGTGGCTGCCGAGCCGCTGGCGCTGGCCAAGGCCAAGCTGGCGGCCCTGGAGACCTGGACCACCGAGGCGCTGCACGAGCTGATTGAAGCGACCGCCGCCGAGCTGGGTCAGGGCATGGGCAAGGTCGGCATGCCGCTGCGTGTGGCCGTCACCGGTCTGGGCCAGTCTCCTGCCATCGACGCCGTGATGGCGCTGGTGGGCAAGGAGCGGGTCCTCGCCCGCATCGACCGCGCCCTGGCGTATATCGAAGCGCGCATGGCCGCCGAGTAAGCTTGTCGCCGCACATTGCCGTCACCGGTCTGGGGTAATCTCTCCCCTGCCATCGACGCCGTGATGGCGCTGGTGGGCAAGGAGCGGGTCCTCGCTCGTATCGACCGCGCTTTGGCGTATATCGAAGCGCGCATGGCCGCCGAGTAATTCAGAGCGCCGATACGGGTCAGTCCCCTGGCATCGCCGACGCCGTGATGGCGCTGGTGGGCAAGGAGCGGGCCTCGCTCGTATCGACCGCGCCCTGGCGTCTATCGAAGCGCGCATGGCCGCAGAATAAACATCGGCCATGGCATGAAAAGGGCCCCCTGACGGGGGCCCTTTGTATTTTGGCCTCAAGCGGATTTGCGACGTAAAACAGCGACATAGCGACGAGGTTGGCGGTAAAAACAGCTAACTGCCTGAATTTTGACTAAACGCTCCAGCGGGTGAGAATTTTGGGTTGACAGCAAAGCGGGTGATGCCTATCATGCGCCTCCGTTGCCAGAGATAACTTTGGTAGCGCCGAGGTGAGTTGGGGTTATAGCTCAGCTGGGAGAGCGCTTGCATGGCATGCAAGAGGTCCGCGGTTCGATCCCGCGTAGCTCCACCAAATTCTCCTCGAACAATCTGGAATCCAAGGGGTTATAGCTCAGCTGGGAGAGCGCTTGCATGGCATGCAAGAGGTCCGCGGTTCGATCCCGCGTAGCTCCACCAGGTTCCCGATTGACATGAAGTACCCAAGGCAGTGCGGTGTGTATCACCCAGGCCGACCTTTGTGGGGTTATAGCTCAGCTGGGAGAGCGCTTGCATGGCATGCAAGAGGTCCGCGGTTCGATCCCGCGTAGCTCCACCATTATTGAGGATGAATGGCCGCCAGAACCATTCATTCAGTACCGAATTTGGGGTTATAGCTCAGCTGGGAGAGCGCTTGCATGGCATGCAAGAGGTCCGCGGTTCGATCCCGCGTAGCTCCACCAAATTCAGAGTGATTCAGCGTCACTCACACACATCGGGGTTATAGCTCAGCTGGGAGAGCGCTTGCATGGCATGCAAGAGGTCCGCGGTTCGATCCCGCGTAGCTCCACCATCTTTCGCAAGAAAGCACCAAGGCCACCGCATCGCGGTGGCCTTTTTGTTTGCCTGTCATTTGGATTTCCCATGATCTCGCCCTTTGCATTTGTCTGGCAAATGGCGTTTCACCCTGTCCGCGAGGGCATCAGCGGCCCTGGCCGCCGCTGACGGGGGTGAGGGTGGGGATTGGCGCCGATGCCGCCATGGCCATGGCGCGGGCTGCGTGGTGCCATCCTCTGCCGCGTGGCGGTTGGCTCGTTCGGCAGCCTGCGGGATACGCTATCCGGCCCCTGATGTCAGCACCGGGTTTCCCCGTCGGCAGGGTGCCAGTCCCCGGGAAAGGGGCGAGGCGGGGGCAACAGGGTATTTATTCATCCCATGATGTGGCCCTTTGCATTTGTTTTTCAAATGGCCCTGGCACAAAAAAAGCCCGCGATCATCGCGGGCTTTGCACCTGGCATCGAGGATGCCGCGTTTTAGCGACGGCGCCGCCAGGCGAGCGGCAACAGGGCCAGCAGCAGGGCGCCCATGGCGCCGCCACCCCCCTTGCTCGCTTCCTTGAGCTTGAGGTCAACGATGACGGGGTCGTGGTCCGAGGCGCTGAAGGGGTTGTCCGACTTGATGAGGTCGCCGGTGTAGGCGCTGCCATATTCGAACAGGTTGCTCTCGAAGGAGTTGATGTGCCAGTCGGCCACCGCCACCACCTTGTCAGCCAGCGCCGGGTTGGCGAGGGCGTAGTCCAGGGTGCCGAGCTCGGCCTCGTAGCTGTAGGAGATGGCCTTCTCCTGGTTGAACTTGACGTTCAGATCCACCAGGCCGTAACCCTTGGCCACCGTCTGGCCCATCTGCTCATAGGGCTTGTCGCCGATGTAGGTGTGGGAGGCGGAGCGGATCTGGCGCTCCCCCGCGACCGGCGCATAGTCGGTCAGCACCCGGATGGGATCCTCCTTGGCGTAGGAGTTGAAGTCCCCCACCAGCAGCACCTGGCCCGGCATCTTGCTCACCGCCTCCCCCAGCACCTTGGCGGCGCTCACCCGAAACTCGGTGCACTTGCCCTGCAGATCCGCAGGCTCCGTCTTGCCATCCCCGTTCTCATAGCAGCCCGACCCCTTGGACTTGAGGTGGTTGACCACCAGGGTCAGGGGGGCGTCGCTGCCCGCCACGGTGAAGCGCTGGACCAGGGAGTCCCGCTGACCGGCGCTCTTGGTGACGCCGCCCGTGGTGTAGCGCTGCTGGGGCAGGGGGATGACGTCGGCATCCCCGCTCGGGGTGAGCAGGGCGGGGCGGTAGATCATGGCCACCATGATGGCGTCGCCGCCAAAGAAGCGATCCTCCGTGAGCAGGGCCTTGGGCAGGGTGACGAAGGCGTAGTGCTTGCTCGCCTCCTTCTGCCTGGCGTTGAGGCTCTCCACCAGATCGTGGAGGGCGGCGTGCTCGTCAAAGCCGTTGTTCTCCATCTCCATCAGGCCGAGCAGGTCGGCGTCCATCTCGGTGATGGCGTTGACGATCTTGGCGCGCTGCAACTGGAACTCCTCCAGGCTCTTGGCGCCGCGGTTGCAGCCCTTGGCGCTGTCCGCATCCGCCTGATCCGCGCAGAGCACGTTGAGGGCGCCCCCCACGCTGGAGTGGCTGGTGAAGTAGTTGAGCACGTTGAAGCTACCGATGCGAAGGTCAGTGCCATCCAGGCGGGCCGGGGCGCTCTGGCGGTCGTTGTCGCCGGTGCGCAGCAGATCCCCCGCGGTGATGGTCTGATCCCGGGGCACGATCAGGCGGTACTCGTTGTAGCTGTAGCCGACCATGGCCTCCAGATTGACAGGGGCATCGCCGATGCGCAGGTAACCCTGCTCCGGCTCCCAGGCGGGCAGCCAGGGGAGCTTGCCGTCCCCCGCCTTGAAGTCCGACTCGAGGAAGACGCGGTTGCTGGCGTTGGCCTCGGCCAGCGCCACGGCCTCGGGGCTGCTCGCCACATGGAGCTGGGTCGGTTTCATCAGCGGGGCGCCGTGAGCGAGCACCAGGTTGTTGCGCCGGGCGGCATAGTCGTAGCTGAAGTTGCGGCTGATTTGGAGGGCGCTGTCGGCGTCGAGGCGCACCCGCATCCCTTCGTGACGCTCCAGGGCCCGGGCCAGGGTTTCCCCCTCCAGTACCCGCAGCGCCGTGGCGGCCGGGGCGTCGCCCTGGGCCAGGGTTGTCAGGCGCGGCGTGCTGCCGTCAAACAGGGGCTTGAGCTGGGTGTGGCCGTAATACTCCTCGACCTTGGCCTCCAGACAGACCAGGGCGCCCGGCTGGATGTCCGGGTACTTGCTGGCGAAGTTCTTGTCGTTGAGGTAGACGAAAATGCCGTCCGACGTCTCGGGGTTGCCGTCCCCCTGCACATCCAGCAGGTAGAAGCCCTTGTTGAGGCTTTCCCCCAGACCTGAGACCACCGCCTTGACCGAGACGCTCTGGGCGCTTTCGAACTGATCGTCCGGGACGAGGGGGCTCTTGTCGCCACTGCCCTGGATGGCGGGGATGGGGGTGAGGGCACTGTCGGCCGGGCAACTGAAGCCGGCGGCGTAGAGAGAGGGGGACGCGAGCGCGAGCCCCACGGCCAGCGACAGCAGGGTAGGTGTTCCTTTCATGGGTATTCCTTTTTTTATTTTTGCCAGTGTTTCCATAGCCTTGGCATCGTGGCCAAGGGCGCGCATTGTCACATTTCTGGCAGCTCTGACCAGTGAGCCAACGCACATTATGAGGAGACAAAGGAGCCCATCTGCCATTTTTTGACGTGGCTAACAGTTTGATATTGATGATCTATTTGTCATCAGGTGGGAGCGAAAAGTGTGAGGCGGCCAGCATTCACATATTTTCCTTCGAGAATAAAGATTGAGCAGTGGTCACTTGCTTCCTATACTCGAGCCGTTCCTCACGGAACCCAGGCAAAGGGCAAACCGGCAGTGATGCCGGGACGCAAAGCCTCCGATCTGTCCCATCCGGGCCAGACAGCGGGGTTACCCAGGGTGACTTGAGGGTTTGTGGCCCGTCCATGGCCTGTTGTCGCTCCCTTGTTCCCTGTTGCGATTGCGCTTTTCCCGGTATTGAAGCCAAGACAAAACAAGGAAGATAACAATATGCAACAGATCTTGAGGCCCAGCAGGCTTGCCATGCTGGTCGCCCTTGCGGCCGTCCCTGCCTGGGCGCAGGCTGCTTACCCCGCCTATCAGGCCGGCACCGCCTACAAGGCTGGCGACATCGTCAGCAACGCAGGCGCCCTCTATGAATGCAAGGAATTCCCTTACTCCGGCTGGTGCGGCGCGTCCCCCTATCACTACGCCCCCGGGGTGGGGGTGGTCTGGGCCGATGCCTGGAAGCTGTATGGTGGCGAGGTGCCGCCGCCGGCCCTGGTCGTCGCCATCGGCTCCCCCGCCGTGGGTGCCAGCGTCAGCGAGGGGGCCAGTGTGGCCCTGGCGGTGACGCTGAGCGGCCCGGTCACGGCGCTCGCCCGGGTGGAATACCTCATCGACGGCGCTCTGGTCGCCACCGCCACGGCTTCTCCCTGGAGTGCCAGCTGGTCTGCCGCCGGTGCGGGCAATCACGCCCTCAAGGCCCGGGCGCTGGATAAAGACGGCAAGGTGCTGAGCGAGGCGGATTCGAGCTTCAAGGTCGCCGCCGTGGTGGCGCCAGAGGCGCCCAGGGTGAGCATCGCAAGCCCCGCCGCCGGTGCCAGGGTGACCCTGGGCCGCGCCCTCACCGTGAGCGGCAATGTCACCGATGCCAATGACGACGTCGCCAAGGTCGAGCTCTTCGTGAATGGCCAGAAGGTGGGCGAGGACACCAGCGCCCCCTGGCAGCTGAGCTGGACGCCCCAGAACAAGGGGCTGACCGGCCTCAAGCTGGTGGCGACCGACAAGAGCAACCTCTCTGGCGAGTCGGCCCAGGTGGACGTGCAGGTGGAAGAAGCGGCCCTGCCCCCTACCGGCGGCAACCTCTCCTGCGACGTGCGCCAGATCTACCGCGCCGACGGCAGCGAGTGCATGGGGGATGACCACGGCCGCCGCGTCATCGGGTATTTCACCTCCTGGCGCACCGGCAAGAACGGCCTGCCCGCCTACCTGGTGAGCGACATTCCCTGGGACAAGATCACCCACATCAACTACGCCTTCGCGGCGGTGGACGAGCAGAGTCACACCATCAAGGTGGATGACGCCGCTACCAAGCTGACCTGGAACGGGGTGCCGGGCGCCGAGATGGATCCGGAGTTCGCCTATCAGGGTCACTTCAACCTGCTGTCCAAGTACAAGAAGCAGTACCCGGACGTGAAGACCCTCATCTCCGTCGGGGGCTGGGCCGATACCCGCGGCTTCTACGCCGCCACCACCAAGGGCGACTGCTCGGTCAACACCGCCAGCATCAACGCCTTTGCCGACTCGGCCGTGGGCTTCATCCGCCAGTACGGCTTCGATGGGGTGGATATCGACTACGAGTACCCCACCTCCATGAAGGATGCGGGCAACCCCAACGATTTCCCGCTCTCCAACCAGTGTCGCGGCAAGCTCTTTGCGAACTATGAAGTGCTGATGAAGACCCTGCGCAACAAGCTCGACAGCGCCGGCACCGAGGACGGTCGCAAGTACATGCTGACCATCGCCTCGCCGGCCTCGGCCTACCTGCTGCGCGGCATGGAAAACTTCCAGGTCACCCAGTACCTCGACTACGTCAACCTGATGACCTATGACTTCCACGGTGCCTGGAACCACTTCGTCGGTCACAACGCCGCCCTGTTCGACAACAAGGCGGATCCCGAGTTGTCCCAGTGGGGGGTCTACACCCAGGCCCAGTTTGGCGGCATCGGCTATCTCAACTCCGCCTGGGCGGCCCACTACTTCCGTGGTGCCCTGGCGGCGGGCAAGATCAACATAGGGGTGCCCTATTACACCCGTGGCTGGCAGGGGGTCACCGGTGGCACCCACGGTCTGGGTGGCAAGGCGGCGCTGCCGAGCCAGAGCGATTGCCAGCCGGGCACCGGTGGCAGCACCATTCCGTGCGGCAACGGGGCGGTGGGCATCGACAACATCTGGCATGACCTTGACAAGAACGGCAAGGAGATTGGCGGCGGCGCCGTGCCCATGTGGCATGCCAAGAACCTGGAGCACGCGGCCAGCCTCGGCATCACCACCTTGCCGAGCTACGGCCAGGCCTGGGGTCTGGATCCCAACAACCCGGCCCACGTGATGCAAGGCCAGTATGTGCGTTACTACGACGACAAGGCCCATGCGCCCTGGCTCTGGAACGAGCAGAAGAAGGTGTTCCTCTCCACCGAAGATGAAGAGTCCTTGACATCCTCCCCCACCTTAGCGCTTCGCGTCACAGGAGGGGGATTCCCATTACTGGGTGATAGCTGCTCGCGCAGTACCGGGTTCCTGCTTCATCGGGCGGCCTGATTGCACCACGCCTCCACAGGCTAAAACGGCGTGTCC
>NZ_JAGKRH010000344.1:0-293 GCF_017939245.1 Aeromonas sp. PrichA-15
CAAAAAGCCAAGATCCAGCGGCTGCACTCACATATCGCCAACACCCGCCGCGATTACCTTCACAAGGTCACAACGACTATCAGCAAAAACCACGCGATGATCGTCATTGAGGATTTGAAGGTTGCCAGCATGTCAAAATCAGCAGCAGGCACGACCAGTCAGCCGGGGCGCAACGTCCGGGCAAAATCAGGGCTGAATCGTTCGATATTAGATCAGGGCTGGTTTGAGCTGCGCCGCCAGCTCGAATACAAGCAGGCATGGCGAGGTGGTCAGGTGTTGGCGATAAACCCGGC
>NZ_JAGKRH010000345.1:0-756 GCF_017939245.1 Aeromonas sp. PrichA-15
TAATCGCAGCTTCAAGGATTACGACGACATCCTTGATGCCTGCACATCGGCCTGGAAGCACTTTATTGCCGATGTGGAGCGGGTGATGTCACTTTGTAGCCGAGATTGGATAAAACTGACCTAATGTTTAATCCGATTGGTATTAGCCCGGATCCCTTTAAGAGAGAAGCGGCGCCCGGAAAGCATACGGGATAGAAAGGGAAGATATCTCAACAACAAGAAGGTGCGACATTGCAGGACTGCAATTTGCGATGGATGGCTGAAAGGCAGATACAAAAAAGCCTCCCGATTGGGAGGCTTTCTTATTTAATGGTGCTGATACCCAGAATCGAACTGGGGACCTCATCCTTACCAAGGATGCGCTCTACCGACTGAGCCATATCAGCACACTAACCGGTAAAGACCACGCTCAATGCGTAATCTAAAATTGGGTGCCTGGCAGTGTCCTACTCTCGCATGGCGAATGCCACACTACCATCGGCGCTACAGCGTTTCACTTCTGAGTTCGGCATGGGGTCAGGTGGTTCCACTGCGCTATTGCCGCCAGGCAAAAATCTTCAATCTGAAAAAGCTGATTTAGTTATTCGTTCTCGGTATCTGCTACAAGTCTCAGAACACTTCTTGGGTGTTGTATGGTTAAGCCTCACGGGTAATTAGTATGGGTTAGCTCAACGTATCGCTACGCTTACACACCCCACCTATCAACGTTGTGGTCTCCAACGGCCCTTTAGGACCCTCAAGGGGTCAGGGATGACT
>NZ_JAGKRH010000346.1:0-293 GCF_017939245.1 Aeromonas sp. PrichA-15
CGCCTCGCGCACCATGCTCTACAACATCCGCGACCTGAAGTGGGATGAGCGCATGCTGGACGAGCTGGGCATCCCCGCCTCCATGCTGCCGCAAGTCAAACCCTCCTCCGAGGTCTATGGCTACACCACCCGTGGCGGCGGCGCCCACATCCCCATCGCCGGTATCGCCGGTGACCAGCAGTCCGCCCTGTTCGGCCAGCTCTGCTTCGAAAAAGGGATGGCCAAGAACACCTACGGTACCGGCTGCTTCATGCTGATGAACACCGGCACCGAGCCGGTTCGCTCCAGCAACG
>NZ_JAGKRH010000347.1:0-621 GCF_017939245.1 Aeromonas sp. PrichA-15
TGCTGCGAGCCGAAACCAGCCGTAAGGCAAGCTTGCGGAAGAAGCAGCAATTTGCGGGCATGAGCAGCCCATATCTGGAAAAGGTACTGGATGCTGGGTTAGCTGAACTGGCATCAATTTAACAATATGTTCACGCTCTCGCCCTGCTATCCTTGCGTCACCCCATTTATTAAAAATTAATAATGGCGGATGGCTTTCTATACCTGAATATGAGGAACACTCTATTATTTATGGCGGCAACACATATAACGCGATCGTAGCACAAGCCATCTATACTTATAATTTCACCGTCGCACGACACACCCCCTCGCACAATCCAACGACAAACGAATCTATCAAAAACTCGTCAGTATTGACTCATGCAAACCTCAATTACTCTTCGTCATTGATTGTCCGTAACTTGCTTAAAAAACTAAATGATGTCTCAGGAAAAATATTAGCTGGACTGGATAAAATCAGCATCGATGTAGATCCTACCGTCATTCCGCACCTGATTTTGCTATTTTCAGTGCTTGACGGCGATCGGCCGTTCTGATCTATTACTCTCTTTTGCAGGTAGATCATCATGGCCGCACCCGCTATCTCGATCCGTAACCTCGATCACCTTGGTTTGGTCGCCGC
>NZ_JAGKRH010000348.1:0-293 GCF_017939245.1 Aeromonas sp. PrichA-15
TGGTCATTGGTCGCCAGGATGAACACCCCGGTCTGGTTGCGGGCCTCTTCAACGCAGGCCAGGCTAGTTGCCGCCAACCCAGTGATTTGAAACTGATGGCCAATTGGCTCTTCGCCACGCTTGGGTCTGCCACGTCCTGTATAAACCGGTTCACCTACCACTTCGGCATCCAGTTGCAGCAGCATCAAGCTGGCGGTAAAACAGCTCAACTCAGCTTGGGCATCCGCCTCACAAGCAAAGCGTCGGGCACACAATTTGGCGAAGGCTTTGAGCTCGCGGGTACTGTCTTTGAG
>NZ_JAGKRH010000349.1:0-380 GCF_017939245.1 Aeromonas sp. PrichA-15
GTAAATAGTCGAGATCTTAACTAACTGTTTATTTTTATGGCCCAGAAGTCTTTGCTCGACTACCTTGAATCAATTCCAGACCCACGCAATCAGGCCAAGTGCTCGCATATCTTGTCAGAGGTTGTTTTCATGGCCATCTGCGCCATGATGTGCGGTTTTGATACTTGGAGCGAGATTACCTTGTTTGCTCAAGAGCGAGAGCCATGGTTCCGGCGCTGGTTGAGCTTGCCTGGTGGCATTCCATCACACGACACATTCAACCGCATTTTTGCCACTCTGCCTCCCGCCAGTCTGAAATCCATTTTTCAAGCGTGGATCGGCGACATCATGGGCGATGATAAGCTGGTTGGCCAACTAGCGGTTGATGGTAAAGCTCTTCG
>NZ_JAGKRH010000048.1:0-66522 GCF_017939245.1 Aeromonas sp. PrichA-15
TCTAGGCCGAGGGTCTTTTTAGGACAGTCAGGCGCGATTCTCATCGTGGCGCGGAGAACATTCTCCATCAAGACGCCGGATAGATTTAAGCAAGCCAACCACAACACCCGAAATCAAGGTTGCAAAAAAGGGGGTGACCATAGATTTTTTATGACTTGAGAAGCGAGAGGGGTCAGGCCCTGTCGACAGCCGCAACGGGAGCCGGCAGGCGGATGGTGAGGGAGAGCACCAGGGCCACCACCAGCAACACCAGAATGAGGTTGAATGTGGCCATGAAGCCGCCGAACAGGGAGGCCACAATGGAGCCGATGATGCTGCCCAGACCAAAGCCCAGATAGATGACGCCGTAGTTCTTGGTCAGGTTGTTGAGGCCAAAGAAGTCGCTCACCAGCGAGGGGTAGACGGTGATGGTACCGCCGAAGCTGAACGCCACGCAGGCCACCGCTACGAAGAAGAGGTTGGCATTGAGCGGCACGAACAGCAGCAGCGCCATGCCCGCCAGGGTAATCAACTGGGCGATGGTGATGACCCGGATACGGGACATCTTGTCGGAGAGGATGCCCAGCACCAGCCGGCCGCCCAGGTTGGCCATGGCGATGATGGCGACGGCGTTGGCGGCGACCACGGCCGGCAGGCCCACCATCTTCTCGCCGATGTCCTTGGCCACGCCGATGACGTAGAGACCGCTCATGCAGGCGGTGAGGAACATCAGCGCCAGCATCCAGTACTGCGGCTTGCGCATCGCCTCGGCCAGGGTGAAGTCGCGGCTCTCGCTCTGCTGCACGGCGGCGGCCTGCTTGGGCGCATCCTTCATCAGCATGCCACCCACCAGCACCATGGACATGGCGATCAGCCCCCACAGCTGGAAGGTGGTCTCAAGGCCGTTGCTGGAGAGCAGCAGCAGGTTGATGTACTTGAAGCCCAGGCTGCCGAGGCCGTAGGCACCGATGGAGCAGGCGGAGATGAGCCCCTTGCGCTCCGGGAACCACTTCACGCAGTTGGAGAGGGTCATCAGGTAGCCAGTACCGTCGGCAAAACCGACCAGGATGCCGGCGCAGAGGTAAAGCATCGCCAGGTTGCTGGCATGGGCGGTGAGGAAGAAGCCGATGCCGAGCAGCACGCCGGCGCCCAGGGTGACGTTGCGCACCCCGAACCGCTCCTGCAGCTTGCCTGCCAGGGAGGAGGCCACCGCCAGGGAGAGGCTGAGCAGGCCGAAGGCGAAGGCGACCTGGCTCACCGGCTCGTCCAGCTTGTCAGAGAGCTGGGCGTTGAACAGGCTCCAGGTGTAAACGGATCCCAGCGCGAACTGGGTGATGATGGTCCCCAACAGGGTGAGGTAACGGGTGCGATTCAGCTCTCTGGTCATGATGCGTCTCGAGGAATGGCCTTAAGGAAACTGGGGCCACTATAGGCAAGACGCCGCTCCCACCGACCGATTACGGCATGAAATGCAGATCGGCGGGAATGAATGACAATCAGAGCCGCATCAGCTGACGGAACGCCTTGATGTTGCTGCGGCTGACCGGCACCTCGAACGGCAGGTCATGGAGCCGGATGAGATAGGTGCTGTTGAACCAGGGCACTATCTCGCGGATCTTGTTGATGTTGACGCAGTAGGAGCGGTGGCAACGAAAGAACCCCTCGGCAGGCAACCGACTGACAAACTCGCTGAGGGTCATGGTCATCACGTAGCGATCGGTACGGGTGTAGACATGGGTCAGCTTCTCGTCGGCTTCCGCGTA
Source organism: Aeromonas sp. PrichA-15 (assembly GCF_017939245.1). Classification (NCBI taxonomy): domain Bacteria; kingdom Pseudomonadati; phylum Pseudomonadota; class Gammaproteobacteria; order Aeromonadales; family Aeromonadaceae; genus Aeromonas; species Aeromonas sp. PrichA-15. The sequence goes on from NZ_JAGKRH010000048.1 coordinate 1,743, forward strand.
GTAGATCTGCTCGCAGGGGGTGACGATGATGCGCTCCCCCTTCACCAGATTGACGGTGCGGTTCTGTGGCGTCCCGGACTCCGCACCCTGGGGCTGGGACTTGCCCGCCAGTTCGAGCTTCTGCAGCAGATTGATGAGGCGCGGCTCGTTGTAGGGCTTGAGGATGTAGTCGAATGCCTCCAGCTCGAACGCCTCCACCGCAAACTCCTTGTAGGCGGTGACGAAGACGATGTGGGGCGGATGGCTGGACTTGTGCAGGTTCTTGGCCAGCAGCAGGCCGTCGATGGCGGGGATCTGGATATCCAGAAACACCACGTCCACCTCGTGATCCTGCAGATACTTGAACGCCTCCAGCCCGTCCTCGAAGCTCGCCACTATCTCGATGTTGCTGTGCTGCCCCACCAGAAAGGCCAACTCCTCGCGGGCCAGATACTCATCTTCCACAATGATCGCTTTCAGCATGACATTGCCCCCATAAGGAGCACAGGAGAGGCCAGCTCCTCCCGTATCAAACATTCGTCTTCCACTATGATGGCTTTCAGCATGGCATTGCCTCCTGATCAGGCAGATAGAAACAGACTTCGGTCCCCGGCTCCAGCCGCTTGAGGTGCAGGCCGTCGCCATAGAGCAGCTTGACCCGCTGATGCACGTTCATCAGACCGATGCTGCGGCTTTCCACCCGACCGGCGGCGACCCCGTCGATCACCGCCTGGCTGATGCCGTAGCCGGTGTCGCGCACCGCGACCCGGATGCCGCCCGCCAGCTGCTTCACCTCGATGGTGACCCGACCCGGCGCACTGCGGGGCTGGATGCCGTGCAGGATGGCGTTTTCCACCAACGGCTGCAACAGCAGGCTCGGCACCTGGATATGCACGTCGTCCACCTCGAACACCACCTCCAGCTTGTCGCCGAAGCGGGCCTGCTCGATGGCCACGTAGTCGCGCACCTGCTGCAGCTCCTCCTGGATGTCGATGAGGGTGTCCCCCTTGTTGAGGTTGTAGCGCAGGTAGTCAGCGAGGTTCGCGATCAGCTGGCGTGCCTGCTGGGGACGGATGCGGATCAGCGACGAGATGGCATTGAGGGCGTTGAACAGGAAGTGGGGGTTGATCTTGCTCTGCAGCGCGGTGAACTCCGCCTTGCGGGTCATCTCCTTGAGCTGCTCGATACGCGACACCTCCATCTGGGTGGAGATGAGCTGGGAGAGACCCACCGCCATCTCCTTGAGGGAGCTGGTGATGCTGTGGGTGCGGCGATAGTAGATCTTGAGGGTGCCGCTGACGGCGCCGTTTTCCCGCAGCGGAATAATGATGACCGAGTGAAAATCGGAGAGGTGATACTGGCGCAGATCGTTGTTGATGATGATCTGGTCCAGCAGCACCGCTCTGTGGGTCATGTTGCTGATGGCGTGATGCTCGTCCAGCTCGTAGTAATCCTTGCCCACCCCCACATAGGCCAGCACGTCGCGGGTATCGGTGATGGCCACCGCATCGGCGCTGATCTCGCTGCGAATGATGCCGCACACCTGGCTCAGGGAGTGGCGATCGATGTTCTGGAAAAACGGCAACGTCTTGTTGGCGATGTCGAGCGCCAGCTTGGCCTGCTTGGCGGCAATCCGCTCCTTCTCGTCATCCAGATCCTGCACCAGCTTGATGATGAGCCCGATACAGAGCGCACCGGCGATCATCGGGTAGGCAATATGACTGACTATCTCCACACCTACCGCATGGGGCTCGGTCAGTTGCCAGATAAGCAGCATGGTCAGCCCCTCGCAGGCCATCCCCGCCAGGATGCCATAGAGCCAGAGCCGCGACTTGCGACAGCGCAGGTGCAGCCAGGTGGCCAGCAGGCCGGCGATGATGCTGGCGATGAGACAGGGAATGGAGGTGTGGCCATCCATGTCGATGAGATAGCGGTGCAGCCCCGAGATGACCCCGGCCGGAATGCCGACCCAGGGGCCGAACAGGATGCCGCCCGAGATGATGGCGATGATCCGCACATTGATGAGGGCCCCCTCCACCGGAATGCCGGTGTAGGTACTGAACACCGCGAACAGACAGAAGATGGCCGCCACCAGCACCAGCTCGGCCGGGGTGTGGTCACGCTTCTGGAACAATCGCTGAAACGGCCGGGTGCGGGTGAGAAGAAAGAGCGTCATCAGCATCAGAGCCGCCCGCTCAAACACCGCCAACAACATCATCTGATTTTCGAGCATGGCTCTCCTCCGTCAATGGCATGGCGCCAGGGGGCGGATCATACCCCTTATCTGCCGCCGACTCATGGGCGAATCCGGGGAGAGCGGTTCAGCCTTCGGGGAAAGCGCCGATAAGAGGAGGCCCTCGCCAAGGAGGGCCCAGTCCGACAAAGGAGATAACTATGTTTCAAAAAAGCATGGTGCTGGCAGTGATGATCGGTTGCAGCAGTGCCGCCGTTCACGCCAATACGCAGGTGAGCCAGCTGAACTGGCAGGCCACCGCCAGCAAAGAGACCAACATGGAAGTAGCGCTTACCCACCCAGGCCTCCAGGCCATCAATTCGGATCCGGCACAGGCTCCCGTCCAGATCCTCGCAGCAGACCTGGGCCACCCGGATTTCAACACCACCTATCGTTTGCAAGCCCGCGCACTCTACGGCTCCCTGCCACAGCAGGATGATCTCCGGATCACGCTGGCGCTCAACGGACAACCCCTCGAAGCAAGCCGCGCCCTCCCCCTGGCACAGGCGACCCGCTATTACCTCAGCTATCAAGCCCCGTCAGCCAGACCGGACCAGGTGGGCGACGCCGCCTATGAGTTGATGGTGTACTGGGGAAGGTGCGAATAAGTCATATGGCACGAGAGCATTTACTGGTAACCCATTGATATTAAATGACTAAAATTTTCATTTTTTGTTCGTGGGATACTTGTTCGCACTTTCCCTTGTCTTCGGAGGGCGTCAGCAATCCTTACAGGGAGGGGCAGGTTGGAAAAGACATTCTGAGCTTCTCATACAATATCTCTGATAGCGGCCCCATCAGTGCCGATATGCTGGAAATTTCTATTTCACAGGACAGAGGTTCGCCCTATCGGGGATATTGCACTTTCTATCCGGCAGGCTCCTTCGCACCTGAACAGGCCGTCCCCATCCCTACCAGGCTGGTATTCGATTCGGTGGTTCATGGCGCGGGTTCACGGCACGCCATTCGCTGCGATCGCACACCGGTGGATATTCGCACCCTCGGAATACAGGACAATCAACCACCGCAGGAGTGGAATGATCCCGTCAACGGCCAGGGCATCACCCGGTTTTACAAACTGGCGCTGGAATTCGACCTGACCGATCCCATGGTGCAGCGCACCATGGGCGACGAGATGTGGGAAGGCGAGGTGGAACAAAGCGGCACCATCACCATCAAGGGGACCTGGCGCTGACCATGGAGTACAACATGCATCGTCTACTTTGGCCCTTGCTGGGCGGCTTGCTGGCCTCACAGGCCGCCGCCCTCGACATCGGCGCCATGACTCTTGCCATGGCGACAGAGCAGGAGTTCATTACCAGAACCCTGACCAACAACAGTGCTTCACCCAAGCTGTACGACATACAGATGGAAAAAATCAGCGATCCCACGGTCAGAGGCAGAACACTGCCCACCGTCCCCGGTGAGCTGCTGTTTGCCCCCAGGCGCTTCACCCTGCACGCCAGACATGCCCAGAACGTCAAGTTCTACTACAAGGAGCCCGCCGATGACCATGAGCGTTACTACCGCATCACCTTCACCGAGTCACCGGCAGCCCAGGTGGATGAAGGCAGCCAGACGCAGCACCGGGGAACCGTCGAGGTGAAGCTGGCCCTGCAGTCCATCCTGGTGGTGCGTCCGCGTCAGTCACGTTTTGCATACCAGCTGGACCCGGCACAGAGCACCATCACCAATACCGGCAACACCTATTTCGAGTTCATGGTGAAACGGGGCTGCCAGCAGGCGGACAGCGAGGCGGACAGCAAGTACCTGCTGCCCGGGGAGACCTACCACAATCCCGGGATCAATCAGCCGGGCAACCAGAAGCTCATCGTCTACCAGTCCCGCTTCATCCCGGTGGGCAAGGATTGCTGGCCAGACTAGGTGCCCGACACCGGACGGTCAGCAATCCCCGGGGTCAGGAGGAGAGCGTCGCCAGCCTGGCCGCAAACCCCATGAAGAAGAGGCCGATAAGGCCGTTGCCGAGACGGGCCGCCGTCTGGCGCTGACGGAAAAAGCGGGCCATCAGGGTACCGCCGAAGATCAGCAGGGTCAGGTAGACGAAGCTCATCGCTTCCAGCATGCCAGCCAGCACCAGGTAGGATATCCAGGTGTGGGCATAGCTGAAGTCGATGAACTGCACGAAGAAAGAGACGTAGAACAGAATCGCCTTGGGATTGGTGAGGCTCAGGGTGAGGGCCTTGGTAAAATAGCGCTCACCGGGATCCATCTCGGACGCCGGTCCCGCCTTTTTGGCGATGAAGTTCGCGTGCAGGATCTTCACCCCCAGATAAAGCAGGTAGATCGCGCCCAGATAGCGCACCAGGGTAAACAGCAATGGGGTGGTGCGAATGAGGGACGCGATCCCCAGATAGGCGCAGAAAATGAGGATGGCATCGCCGACGAAGACGCCGAGGGCGGCGCGATAACCCGGGCCTATGCCGCGCACGGCACCGGTTCGCAGCACGTAGAGGGAGTTCGGGCCCGGGGCGATGATGATGAAGAAGAGACCGACCAGATAGGTCCAGACGTTGATGACACCCAGGCTTTCGAACATGTTCCCTCCATGGCGGGTGATGGGCCGGATAACGGCGGCAGGCCTTCTATACTAATCTGCCCTGCGCCAAGCACAAGATCTGACCAGCCATCCACACGCCGTCAGCATGAACGGCCTGCGCGCCACGCGAACGCAATCCGGGCGTTCGCCCACTTTGGTTATGTCCAGATGCGCCGGGATAGGGCATGGTAGAGGGAGTGATACCCCAGCCATGGACAAGACCTTGAGTACCGACACCCCGATCACCGCCCCGCCCGCGGTGGACAACCCGACTACCACCGCTTATCCGGTGATCGCCGCCATCAGCTTCTCGCACCTGTTGAACGACATGATGCAGTCGGTACTGCTGGCCATCTATCCCCTCCTGAAGCTGGGGCTCGATCTGTCGTTCACCCAGATAGGTCTCATCACCCTCACCTACCAGTTCACGGCCTCGCTGCTGCAACCCCTGATCGGCCTCTATACCGACCGCAGACCCATGCCCTACTCCCTGCCTCTGGGCATGGGCTTCACGCTGGTGGGGCTGCTCTACCTGTCGCAGGCAGGCAGCTTTGGCGCCGTGCTATTGTCGGCCATGCTGATCGGCATGGGCTCCTCCGTCTTCCACCCGGAATCCTCCCGGGTCGCCCGCATGGCGGCCGGCAACCAGCCTGGTCTGGCCCAGTCTCTGTTCCAGATCGGCGGCAATCTGGGATCGGCCATCGGCCCCCTGCTCGCGGCGCTCATCATCGTGCCGAAGGGACAGGGCAGTGCGGCCTGGTTCTCGTTGTTCGCACTCATCGGGGTCATCGTGCTCAGCTTCGTCGGCCGCTGGTCCAGCCACCATGCCGCCAGCTTCCATCGGCGGATGAGGGCCCATGCCGGCACCGGCCTGAGCCGCCGCCAGATTGGCTGGTCACTGGCCATCCTCGGTCTGCTGATGTTCTCCAAGTTCTTCTACATGGCCAGCCTGAGCAGCTATTACACCTTCTACCTGATGGACAAGTTCCACCTGTCGCTGGAGAGCGCCCAGCTCTATCTATTCGCCTTCCTGTTTGCCGTCGCGGCGGGGACAGTGCTCGGCGGGCCGCTCGGCGATCGCATCGGTCGCAAGCGGGTGATCTGGATCTCCATCCTCGGCGTCGCTCCCTTCACCCTGCTGCTGCCCCACGTCGACCTGTTCTGGACCTCGGTGCTGTCGATCGTCATCGGCCTCATCCTGGCGTCGGCGTTCTCCGCCATCCTGGTCTACGCCCAGGATCTGGTACCCGGCAAGGTCGGCACCATTTCCGGCCTCTTCTTCGGCTTCGCCTTCGGCATGGGAGGGATAGGGGCCGCCCTGCTGGGCAAATTGGCCGATGCCACCAGCATCGAAACCGTCTATCAGGTCTGCGCCTATCTGCCCCTTATCGGTCTGCTGACCGCCTTCCTGCCCAATATCAGGAGAGGCTAGAGGCCAAGCGGCAGCCAGCGACCGACCATAAAAAACGCGGCCTGAGCAGGCCGCGTCTGGTTCCATCACTCGGGCCGCCTGACACGGCCCGATCCGCTCGGACTCATCCGCCGAGCCTCTTTGTCAGCAGTACGGCCTCTCCCCCAGCCCGACGACCGGGCCCACTGGAAGTTGTCACCCGAGAGGCCGCTGACGGGACCATTCACAGCAAGGATGCGGCATCCCTCAGCAGTACTGGCCTGCCACCCAGCCCGACGACCAGGCCCACTGGAAGTTGTAACCACCGAGCCAGCCGGTCACATCGACCACTTCGCCGATGAAGTAGAGGCCGGGCACGGTGCGCGCCTCCATGGTCTTGGAGGAGAGCGCGTTGGTATCCACTCCCCCCAGGGTCACTTCGGCGGTGCGATACCCTTCGGTGCCGTTGGGCAGGATCTGCCAATCCCCCAGCAGGGTGGCCACCGCCTCCAGCTCCCGTTCGTTGTACTGGCGCATCGGCTTGCTCACCAGCAATTCCAGCTCCACCAGCTTGTCGACGAAGCGCTTGGGCAGCTCGCGCCCCAGCACGGTTTTCAGCTCCTGGGCAGGATGGGCCTGGGCCCAGGTCTTGAGGGTCTCTGGAATGTCGAGATCCGGCAGCAGATTGATGTGGATCTTCTCCCCCGCCAGCCAAAAAGAGGAGATCTGCAGGATGGCGGGGCCGGAGAGGCCGCGATGGGTGAACAGCATGGCCTCCTTGAAGCGGGTGCCATCCTCGGCGGTCACCGCCACCGGCAGGCTGACCCCCGCCAGATCGGCGAAGGCCTCCTTGTCGGCCTGATGCAGGGTAAAGGGCACCAGCCCGGCGCGAGTCGGCAGCACGGTGAGGCCGAACTGCTCCGCCAGCTTGAAGCCATAAGGGGTAGCACCGAGTTTCGGCATGGAGAGGCCGCCGGTGGCGACCACCAGCGACGAGCAGGCGATCTCCCCCTTGCTGGTGTCGAGCACGAAGCCTTCATCTGTCTTGCTGACGGTGAGGATCTCGGTCTGGAACTGCAGGGTCACGCCAGCCCAGTCGCACTCGGTCAGCAGGATGTCGACGATATCCTTGGCGCTGTCGTCGCAGAAGAGCTGGCCCAGCGTCTTCTCGTGGTAGTTCAGGCCATGCCTGTCCACCAGATCGATGAAATCCTGCTGGGTATAGCGCGCCAGCGCCGATTTGCAGAAGTGGGGGTTGGCCGAAAGGAAGGCATGGGGACCCGCCTGATGATTGGTGAAGTTGCAGCGACCGCCGCCGCTGATGAGGATCTTGCGGCCCGGCTTCTTGGCGTTGTCGAGCACCAGCACGGAGCGACCCCGGTAGCCAGCCTGGGCCGCACACATCAATCCGGCCGCCCCGGCACCGATCACCACCACATCCACCTGTTTCATCGTCACTCACCCATCAAAAGAAAAACGGCCCCTTTACCTTAAAGGACCGTCATTGTACCCGGCAGACACCAGCACAGCGGTACAAGGACACCTGCAAATAGAAAACGGCCCCTTTACAAGGGGCCGTCATTGTACTGACTGAACACTAAGTGTCCACGACTATCAGGCGTTGCCGTCCATGATGCTGGCCGGGGCGCCCTTGGCCAGCTCGGCCAGCTCCTTGTCGATGAAATAGAGGCCCTTGCCATCCTCGCCCACCAGGCTCAGACGGTCGACGATGCTCTTGAACAGCTTCTCCTCTTCGTGCTGCTCGGCCACGTACCACTGCAGGAAGTTGAAGGTGGAGTAATCCTGGGTGGTGAAGGCGACGTGGGCCAGACCGTTGATGCACTTGGTGATGTGATACTCGTGCTCGAGGGTGGTGCGGAAGATGTCACCCAGGGACTTGAATTCGTGGGGAGGCGCTTCGATGGCCCCCAGTACCGGCATGGCGCCGGTCTCGCTCACGTAGGTGAACAGGCGTTCCATGTGCTGGCGCTCCTCGACCGCATGCTGGCGCAGGAAGGTGGCGGCCCCCTCGAAGCCCTTGTCCTCGCACCAGGCGCTCATCTGCAGGTAGAGGTTGGAGGAATAGAATTCAAGATTAATCTGCTCGTTCAACTTCTCGATCATGGCTTTGGCCAACATGATGATTCTCCACTGTGATTTGCCCACGATTGTCGCCACTGTTGCATCCTGACGCAACCAGAGACAACCGACGCACCCCGCAGTTGCGACGACTTTTCACCTCATCCTCTCCCCCATACGGTTATAGAGAAGCAAAGAAACATGGTGTAGGTGACATCAGCCATTATGATGGCGCCATTGGTCGGGGAAAGGATTCAATGAGATTCATAATGGCACTGGCGCTGCTCTGGATGACCCAGTTGCAGGCAGCTCCCTCCTTGCTGAAAGAGGCTGAATTGCAGGCGGCGCGCGATCCCGTCGGCTATCTGCAGCACCTCGACGCCAGTCCCCAGCAGGATATGGAACTGTTCTACGCCAGGTCCCTGGCCCAGGCAGCCCTTGGCCGCTATCACCAGGCACAGCGCGACAATGCCCGCGCCCGCGGTCTGGCCAATGCCCAGCAGGAGACCCTGCGCCTGCTCGACTTCCGGTTGCAGCAGATTGCCCTGACCCTGGATGCCGATACGCCGGATCAGGCGCTCGAGCTGCTCACCCAGCTCTGGCCGGCGGTCCGGCATCACCCCAGGCAGGTCTCGGAGTGGCATGCCCTCAACGGGCTCGCCCTCTACCGTACCCAGCAGATGAAAGAGGCGATCCTCGAGCTCAAGACCGCCTATCACCTCAAGCAGAAAGAGCCGGATTCCATCCTCTCCACCTTGCAGTGCGGCCGTCTGCTGATGACCCTCGGCAATCTCTATGCGGACCTCAATCTCTACCGTGAGGCCGAGACCTATTATCAGGATGCCCTCGGCCAGATGGTGCAGCTCAACGAACCCAACAGCCAGGCCATCATCCGGGCCAACATGGCCAGGCTCTACATCGACATGGGCCAGCCTGCCAGAGCCAGCCAGTTGCTCGATACCCTGCTGGCCACGCCGAGCCTGTCACCCCACTATCGCGCCATCGTCCTCGGCTACCAGGCCATGGTGTTCAACGCACGGGCGGACTGGCACTCAGCCTGGCGCAGCCTGGAGGAGGCACAAGCCATCTATGACAGGCTGGATAGCCCGCAGGCGGCCTCCCGTCTGACCGAGATCAGGGCAAGAACCCTGCTGGGTCGTGGCGAGAAGCAGCTGGCCCTGCAACTGCTGATGGAGCACACAGCCCCTCTCTCCATGGATGGTCGGGCGATGCAGGCCAGGTTACTGGCCGATCTGGGCCGCTACCCCGAGGCCTACGGGGCCATGACCCGCTACATGCAGTACTACAAGCAGCACTTCAACCAGACCCTGAGCCAGCACGCGGCTGCCTTCCAGGTCGAGATGGATCTGGCTCGCATCGAGGCCAGCAATCGCGCGTTGCAGCAGGAGAACGAGAGCAAGCGCCAGCAACTGCTCTACCAGCAGAGTGCCCGCTACTACCAATTGCTGCTGCTGGTGCTGCTGGCCGTCGCCCTGATCCTGCTCGGGCTCACCACCCGCAGGCTCCACCGCAGCTCGCGCCACCTCTACAAGCTCGCCACCTTCGATCAGCTGACCGGGCTGCCCAACCGGCGCGCCCTGCTGGAGAGACTGGGTCAGCAATGGCTGCACGAAACGCCCCTGACCCTGCTCATCATCGACATCGATCACTTCAAGCAGATCAACGACAAGCATGGTCACCAGGCGGGGGATCAGGCTATCCGGCAGTTGGCCAGGGAGCTCAAGAGCTGGGCGCCGGACCAGCAATTGACCGGGCGCTGGGGCGGGGAAGAATTTCTGGTGGCCATGACCCAGGACGGGGCCACCTGCTGGCGGCTGGCGGAGCAGCTGAGAAGCCGGATCGCCTACCTGGCCGCCCCCCACATGACCATCAGCATCGGAGTGGCGGAACGCTCGACGCAGGATGACAGCCTGAGCCAGCTCATCCATCGGGCCGACATGGCCATGTATCAGGCGAAACGCCAGGGGCGCAACCAGACCGTACTGGCCCAGTCTCCCAATCTTTCCCCTGAACTGGCCTGCAACGTCGCCTGATGCCCCTCGTGCGGGTGTCAGGGCGTCAGCTCAGTGAGTGACGCCACGTTCACCGGCGCACCGTAATCCACCCCCGGCAGCTCGAAGCCGTTGAGCTGCATGAACTCCTGGCGCAACCCGGCAAAATCCCCCAGGGTGCGGAAGTTCTCCGGCGTCACCTTGGGCCAGAGTGCCGAGACGGCGGCCTGCACCGCTGGCTCAAGCTCGTGGTCATCCATCCGGATCAGCCGGTTGCCATCGGCGACGACCCCTCTGGGCCCGTACATCTTGGCGGCAAACAGTCGCTGCATCTGCTCGATGCAGCCTTCGTGCACGCCGCGCTCCTTCATCACCCCCATCAGCAGCCCCAGATAGACCGGCAGCACCGGAATATAGGCGCTCGCCTTGGTCACCAGCGCCTTGCAGACCGACACCCAGGCATGGCCGCCGATCCCGGCAAGTTGCAGGTTGATGGTCTCGGCGGTGGCGTGCAGGTGCTCCTTGGCATAGCCGATGGTGCCGTCCCGATAGAGGGGATAGGTGGACTCGGGGCCGATATAGGAGTAGGCAACGGTCCGGGCGCCAGGGGCCAGGCAATCCGCCTGCTGCAATGCCTGCATCCAGCGCTGCCAGTCCTCGCCCCCCATCACGGTGACGGTGTCGCGGATCTCCTCCGGGGTGGCTGGCACCAGCGACTGCTGCACCAGGGTGTCCTGTTCCAGATCCAGCCCCCAGCCGCTGAATGGCTGGCCGGTGGTCTTGAGCACGGAGCGCACTTGCGTGCCATCCGGCATCACCCTGACTCCGCTCGCCAGCGAATAGACCACCAGATCCACCTGCCCGAGCTGCTGGCGGATGACGTCGATGGCCTGCTGGCGCATGGTGTCGGAGAAGGCATCCCCGATCAGGTTGACGGCGATGCGACCGGCTTGCTCCGCCGCCTGACGAAACCAGATGTTGTTGTACCAGCCAGCACTGCCGAGCCCCTTGTCGGAGGGACCCCGCTCGAACGAGACGCCCAGGGTATCGGCCCCGGCGCCGAAGGTGAGCGCGATCCGGGACGCCAGCCCGAAACCGGACGATGCCCCCAGCACCAGCACCCGTTTCGGCCCGTTGAACGGCCCCGCCGCCCGCACCAGTTCGATCTGTTGCAGCACGGCGGCGCGACAACCCATGGGGTGGCAATTGCGGGCAACACAACCCTGGATCTGGGGATGAATGATCATGAAGGACTCTCCGGTGCATCGGTGGGACATGAGAAACGGCCATGACAGCGTCACCCGGTTGCAGGTGAGGAGCCCTGGCCGTTTTGCCAAGGGAACTGGCTACAGCATAACCAAGGGGGGCGGGATTACCTTGATGTCGGACTGGATATGGGCTGGAAGAGGGCAGAAAAACAAAAGGGAGCGCGAGGCTCCCCAAAGCGGTATTCAGATGCTTTTTGTTGTTTTGTGTTCATTGCGAAGCACGGGCACATCCTATTCCCCCACCTTCCCGGGGGCAATAGCACGCCTGTGACCGGCGTCAAACTCCTGTTCAAAATATGCACTCCCCGGCCATCTGCACCTCTACGCCTTCCGGTTCGGGGTCAGGCAAATCCTGAAACTGTGGCGACGATGCCGTTTTAGTTTCAGCAGACATTGGTATAGTGGACCCAGGATCAGTGAGGAGAACTCCCATGAATGGAACCTATTACAAACACGTACTGGCCGCGATCGACCTGTCGGAAGACAACCGCAAGGTGATAGAGAAGGCGGTCGACCGGGCCCGCTCCAACGGCGCCAAGCTGTCGGTGATCCATGTGGATGTGGACCTCAAGGATCTCTACACCGAGATGATCGACATCGACATCGACAACGTGCAGGACCAGGTGATCGCCGAAGCGAAGGAGAAGCTGGAAGCCTTCCTCGCCTCGGTGGACTACCCCATCGAGAAGAAATTGGTGATCTGCGGCGATCTGAGCGAGCGGGTCAACCAGGCGGTCAAGGACTACCAGATCGACCTGCTGGTGTGCGGCCATCGCCAGAGCTTCTGGAGCCTGCTCACCTCGAGCGCACGCCAGCTGATGAATACCGTGCCCTGCGACATGCTGGTCGTGCCCTTGCAGAAGTGATCGAACAGGCGTAGTGTGATTTGCCATGAATATGGCCTCATTCAATCACAACTACTGGTGGTGCTGCTTCTAAACAGGTGGCACTGCTTTTCTATGTAAAATTTACCAAAGAAAACACCGTGACCGCCGAGAGGCGGTCATTGTTTTCATCCCTTTGTCGCCTCCCGGCTCACCCAACTGGAGAGAGTGACATGCACAACCCCGTGATCCTGACCGGCGACCGCCCCACCGGCAAACTGCACATCGGCCACTACGTCGGCTCCCTGCGCCAGCGCGTGGCCGCCCAGCACCATTACCGCCAGTTCGTCATGATCGCCGATCTGCAGGCGCTGACCGACAACGGCCACAACCCGGCCAAGGTGACCGACCACGTGCTGGAGGTGATGGCCGACTACCTGGCCGCCGGCCTCGACCCGGCCAAGACCACCTTCTGCCTGCAGAGCGCCCTGCCCGCCCTCGCCGAACTCACGACCTACTACCTCAACCTGGTCAGCGTCGCCCGGCTGGAGCGCAACCCCACGGTGAAGGCCGAGATCCAGCAAAAAGGGTTCGAGCGCAGCCTGCCCGCCGGCTTCCTCGTCTATCCGGTCAGCCAGGCCGCCGACATCACCGCCTTTCGTGCCACTCACGTGCCGGTGGGCGAGGATCAGCTGCCCATGCTGGAGCAGACCAACGAGATAGTGCGCCGCTTCAACACCCTGGTGGGCAAAGAGGTGCTGACCGAGTGCCAGCCCATCCTGAGCGACACCGGCCGCCTGCCCGGCATCGACGGCAAGGCCAAGATGTCAAAGTCCCTTGGCAACACCATCGAACTCGGCATGTCGAGCGACGAGATCAAGCAGGCGGTGTTCGCCATGTATACCGACCCCAATCACCTCAAGGTGAGCGATCCGGGTCAGGTGGAGGGCAATACGGTGTTCGCCTATCTGGATGCCTTCCACCCCGACAAGGCCCTGGTGGCCGAGATGAAGGCCCACTACCAGCGCGGTGGTCTGGGGGACATGCGCTGCAAGCAGGTACTCAACGACTGCCTGCAGACCCTGCTTGCTCCGATGCGGGAGCGGCGCGAGGCAGCCATCGCCGACAAGCGCCAGCTGCTGCGCCTGTTGCAGCAGGGTACCGAGCAGGCCCGGGCCCTCACCGACGAGGTGCTGGCCGAGGTGAAGGGGGCGATGGGGCTGGACTACTTCTCCGGATTGGCGTGATCTGCCCCCTGCGGCGCGGGATGGCCGAGCGCATCCGCGCCGTAGCGCTCCCTCGCCAGCCGGTGCAACAACCCCTTGAACCAGCCGATCGCCTCGTCATGGGCACTGAGCGGGTGGCCCACCATCAGGTAGACGATGGGGATGGCGGGTTCCAGCTGGTGCAGGCGCAACGGATAGTGGCGACAGAAGTGGCGCCCGATCATCTCGGGCACCACCACCAGGTAGCGGCCGGTCGCCATCAGCGGCGGTACCGCCATAAAGCTCGGCAGCCTGACCCCCAGCTCCCGCTCCACCCCGAAACGGGCCAGCCAGAGATCCACCATGGCCTGGCTGTGGCCCCAGCTGGAGGTGTGGATATGGGGGCGGCTGACCAGTTCTCCCGGCCCCAGCATGTCGGGCAGAGCGCTGCCGAGGGGAGACAAACAGACCAGCGGATTGCTGAACCACTCCTCGCGCCACAACCGGGGCGAGAGGTGGTTGGCACCGGCAAACCCGATCACCAGATCCAGTACCCCCTTCTCCAGCTCCCGCTCGTAGTCGCTGTCCGCCAGCTCGCACACTTCCAGTCGGCAGTGGGGAGCCTGCTGCACCATCCACTCCACCAGCACCGGCACCAGGCCGTGCTCCACCGAGCCCGGGGTGGCGATGCGAAAGATCCGCCGCGCACTTGCCGGGTCGAATCCCTTGGCCTGACGCAGCCCCTGCTCCAGCATGGCCAGCGCCTGGCGCACCGGGCTCGCCAGCGCCTTGGCCCGTTCGGTCGGCATCATCTCGCGCCGACTCATCACGAACAGCGGGTCATCCAGCGCCTGGCGCAAGCGCCCCAGCGCATGGCTGACGGTGGATTGGGAGAGGTGCAGCCGTTCGGCGGCACGGGTGACGTTGCGCTCCTGCATCAGCATGTCGAACACGGTGAGCAGGTTGAGGTCGAGGCGGGAGAGAGGCAGTTCCATCGATATTGGCCATAGTTGAATGACGACAATTCATTTTTGGCATAGTAGCAGATTGCATAGAATGCGCAGGCGAATTACATCGGAGATTCAAATGCGTAGCTATCTGTTGTTGCTGGCGATCGGCCTGTTGTGGGGCTCCCAGTTCATTTTCATGCACCAGGCCGTGGCTGAACTGCCCCCCATCATGGTGGCCGCCGGACGCGCCCTGTGCGGCAGCCTGACCCTGGGTCTGCTCTGCCTGTTCATGCGCCTCAAGAGTGAACACACGCCCTGGCGAACCTATATGCTGATCGCCCTGCTCGATGCCACCATCCCCTTCATCATGGTGGCCTGGGGACAACAGTATGTGGACAGCGCCATCGCGGCCGTGGTCATGGGTTGTATCCCCTTTGTGACCATTCTGGCGGCTCCCTTGTTTATTTCTGGTGAAAGAATCACCAAGGGCGGCCTCGTCTCCGTGATCATCGGCTTCATCGGCGTGTTGGTACTGTTCTGGCCCAAGCTGACCAGCGGCATGAATGCCGGCCTGCTCGGTGCCATGGCCATCCTGTTCGGTGCCAGCTGCTTCGCCATCGGCCTGCTGATGATCAAGCGCTTCGCCAAGGACCATCCTGTGGTCGTGGCCCGCAACATCCTGATCTCCTCGGCCATCCAGCTGCTGCTGGCCGCGCCCTTCGTGGCCGACCTGAGCAGCCTCACCCTGCCGAGCCAGCAGGCCATGGGCGCCGTCGCCATGCTGGGGATCTTCTGTACCGGCCTGGTCTACTTCCTCTACATGGCGCTGATCCAGAAGGCGGGCCCGACCTTCGCCTCCTTCAGCAACTACCTGGTGCCGCTGTTCGGCGTCATGCTGGGAGCCCTGTTCCTCGGCGAGCAGATCCAGTCCACCACGGGCGTGGCGCTGGCCCTGATCCTGGGTTCGGTCGCCCTCAACCAGTGGGCACAGCAGCGCCGCCAACAGCGGGAGGCGGCCCTATGTCAGGCATCCTGACCACCCTCTGCGGCGGTCTGGTACTGATAGCCGGCTGGCAGTATCGCCACCGGCTGGCCGGGGTGCTGGGTCTGCTGATGGTGCTGCTGCCCTGGTTCTTCGACAGCAAGCTGCAAGCCATGCTGAACTATGCACTGAATGCCTGAAGACCCTCTCTGCGTGTGTGACGAGAGTGTATCTCTCCTGTTTTTGGGACCGTTTTAACAAAACCTCCGATTTGTCCCCTCTACCGGCGCCCTGCGCCGGTTTTTTTATCTCTGCGCCTCTGGTCCGTAGCGATAACTCAATCGCTCGTTCTTGCGCGGCCCCGTTATCTGCCAGGCGAGCAGGAAGCCCCCGCCGGTTTCGGTCAGCTCGGCGCTGTAGTGATCCTGCCCGCACAGGTGAGGCTCGGCCGTGACCCAGTGCCCGTCCCCCCGGGGCAACAGCTCGAACAGCATCACCGGCTGCTCGTAGCGCAGGTGGGAGAGCATGATCCCCCGTGCGGTGCGCTGCCACCAGAAGCGGTTGTGCATAGTCAGCTCCCGGCCATGGGGCGTGGTGTAGCGACCCGTCTCGGCATACAGCCACCCCCCATGGTGATCGGTCACCACCACGGCACCCTCCCCGCGACCGCACCAGTCGGTGGCGGATCCGACCCCGTTGCTCGCCTCGAAGGCAAATGCTCCGATCTGTGACAACCCTTCCCATAAACGCTGGATCGCGCCTTCCAACTCGGCCATCATAGCGCCCTCCAAATTGACAACTGACGACAATTCAATCACATGAACTACTTGATAGGGGTTACCCTGCTCTGGTCCTTCTCCTTCAGCCTGATCGGGGTCTACCTCGCCGGTCAGGTGGATGCCTACTTCTCGGTACTGACCCGCATCGTGCTCGCCAGCCTGGTGTTTCTGCCCTTCCTGCGCCGTCGCTGGCTGCGCCCCGATCTGGTGGCCAAGCTGATGGCCCTCGGTGCCATCCAGCTCGGCATCATGTATCTCTTCTACTACCACTCCTTCCTGCTCTTGACGGTACCGGAAGTGCTGGTGTTCACCATCTTCACCCCCATCTATGTCACCCTGATCCACGACCTGCTGGAAGGGCGCTTCAAGCCTGTCTATCTGTGGGGGGCCCTGCTGGCGGTGCTGGGGGCGGCCGTCATCCGTTTCGACGGCCTGACCGAAAGCTATGTACTGGGATTCCTGGTGGTGCAGGGCGCCAACGTCTGCTTCGCCCTGGGCCAGGTGGGCTACAAGGTGCTGCTGGCCCGGGAGGCTGAGCAGCCGCCCCAGCTGGCGGTGTTCGGCTGCTTCTATCTGGGCGCCCTGGTGATCGCCCTGCCCGCCTGGTGGCTGCTGGGCAAACCTCAATATCCCACCAGCCCCCTGCAATGGGGCATCCTCTTCTGGCTGGGGGTCGGGGCATCCGGGCTCGGCTACTTCCTGTGGAACAAGGGGGCGACCCTGGTCAGCAGCGGCGTGCTGGCCATCATGAACAACGCCTTGATCCCCGCGGGTCTGCTGGTCAATCTGGTGCTCTGGGGAAAGGATACCGACCTGCTCAGGCTCGGTCTGGGCGCCCTGCTGATGCTGGCTTCCCTCTGGGTCTGCCAGCGTCAGCAGGTCAGTGAGCGCTGACTGAAAATCATTGACGCTGATGGGTCCATCGGCGTCAATGGGTTCGCGGACAGTGACTGGCCGTCAGCCGACCACGGCGTTGTGTTCTCGCTTCGCCTGACCGTGGCAGGAGGCCAACCGGGCCAGCAGGTGATCGAGCTGCTCGGCACTCTGGCTCTGCACCAGGCCGATGCTCACGGTCACCGGACGCTGGGGCAGCAGGCTGGCGTCGGCGATCTCGAGACGCAGCCGCTCGGCAATCTCCAGGCCGCTCAGCCGATCGGTCTGGGAGAGCATCAGGATGAAGCCGTCTTCGTCCCAACGGGCGAAGGGATCTTCCCGGCGCAGCTCGCGGCGCACGATGCGGGCCAGCTTGGCCAGCATGGCGTCGCAAGCCGCCTCCCCGAACAACTGCAGGATCTTGCTGCGGTGATCCACGCTGAACTGCAGCAGACAGAAACTGCCGCTCTCGCTGGCCAGCCGTTCATCCAGCAACAGCTCGAAGTGGCTGCGGCTCTCGAGGCCGGTGAGGGGATCCGTGTCGTGGCGATCCTCCAGGGGCGCCATGGCGGCATCCAGATGGCGAACCACCCCCAGCAGTTGACCCCCTTCGTCGCGACGGACCCGCTCCTCCAGCCGGATGTAATGGCCCTGATGGTGCAGGATGCGGTACTCGAGTCGAAGCCCGTTACTGCGCCCTTGCTGGCAGGCCTCCAGGGCCTCTGCCAGACGGGGAGCATCATCCGGATGTACCCGATCCAGCCAGCCGAGATCCCCCAACTCGCCCCCCTCCAGACCCAGCAGTTGCAGACAGGAAGGGTCCCGCCTCAGACCCTGCCCGGCCGACCAGGTCCAGATCCCGGCCTCCAACATCGCCATGGCCTGTGCCATCAGCGTCACCTCAAGGGGAGTGGTGACCTCAACCCCGGGAGTCTCATACCTTTCCATCACGCGCCTCGAAACCGGATCTGAATATCTGTCCAAGCAATCACACTCAATAAGTAACATTGGTGCTGGCGCCGAGCAACCGCGCCAGCATCGCTGGCCTCGCACCTCTCGCCTCTGGTGGTCCGCCATCAGCGGCCTGCCAGCCTCCAGCTACGAAGTGGAACCCGACGTCACGCCACCTTGCCCTGATAGCCTGCCATCAGGGCCTGCCAGTTCTCCGGCACGAAGTGGAAGCTGGTGTGCAGTTGCGACTCCTTGTTGAAGGAGCGCAGCAACCGCTCCAGGTTGGCCTGCTGCCAGTTGCCGGGGGAGCGGATGGCTCCTTTGTCGAAGTCGATCACCCACACCTTGCCCTCCTTGTCGAGCAGCAGGTTGTGGCTGTTGAGATCCGCATGATAGACCCCTGCATCGTGCAACTGGCGCACCGTTTTGCCTATCTTGTGCCACACCTCACCGGCGATCGGCCCCTGCTTGAGCAGGGCCACCAGATCCTTGGCGCCGCGAATGCGCTCGATCAGGATGTCGGCCCGATAGAAGGGCCCCTGCTTGACCATGCGGGCCGCAAAGGGGCGCGGCACCGGCAGCCCCTGTTCACTCAGGGTCGCCAGCAGACGATATTCAGCCATGGCCCGGCTGCTCTCCACCCCCTCAAACCAGAACCGGTCACGCACCAGCTTGCCCACCATGCCGCCACGGTAGTAGTGACGCAGCACCAAGTGGCGGGATTCATCCTTCACGAACCAGGTCACCCCGCGGCCGATGGAAGAACCCACCACCTGGCGATGGGTCTGCCACCAGACAGGATCGAACAAGGCAGGGGAAGGATCGCGGAAGACTCCGTCGGCATACCAGCAGACCTGGTTGTGGGTGGTGTGTGTCAGCATGATGAGAATTCCGGTCGATAGTGGGTGCAGGGCATCCATTCAGAAAGCCGTGCCGGTCGGGCAACCGGCGCAATTTTACAATCCACAGGGGAGTTTGCATAATGCCATCCATCCATTTTGCCATCGTTGCGCCACATCATGCCGCTGTTCCAAACGCCGCCCTCCTCCATCTGCATCCTGCGGCTCTCCGCCATCGGAGATTGCTGCCACGCGCTGGCGCTGGTACGCGTCATCCAGCGGGAGTGGCCCCAGACCCGCATCACCTGGATCACCGGCAAGATTGAGGCGACCCTGTTCGCCGATCTGCCGGGGGTCGAGGTCATTCCCTTCGACAAGAGCAAGGGGTGGCGCGGCTATCGCGATCTCTGGCAGACCCTCAAGGGGCGCAGGTTCGATGCCCTGCTCCACCTGCAGGCCGCCATGCGCGCCAGCATCGCCACCCTCGGCATCAAGGCCAAGGTCAAACTCGGGTTTGATCGGGAGCGCGCCAGCGACGGTCAGTGGCTGTTCACCAACCATCGGGTCCCCTCACCCACCTCCCCCCACGTGCTGGACGGCTTTCTCGCCTTCGCCAAAGAGCTCGGGATAAAGGATCTGACCCCGGACTGGCAACTGCCCATCAGCGCCGAGCACCAGGCCTGGGCGAAGGAGATAATTGGCGGCAAGCCGACCCTGCTCATCTGCGCCGCTGCCAGCAAGGCATTCAAGAATTGGACTGCCGCCGGCTACGCCGCGCTGGCGGATCACGCCGCAGACAAGGGCTTTCAGGTCTATCTGTGCGGCGGACCGGCCAGGCTGGAGCGGGATCTCGCCGCCGAGATCCAACGCCTCAGCCAGAGCAAGCCGGCAGATTTGGTGGGGCAAACCAGCCTCAAGCAATTGCTGGCGCTGATTGGCGAGGCGAGCCTGGTGCTGGCCCCGGATACCGGCCCTGCCCACATGGCCACCCTGGTGGGGACACCCGTGATCGGCCTCTACGCCCACCACAACCCGGAGCGTACCGGCCCCTATCTGTGCCGGGATTATCTGGTCAGCGTCTATCAGGAACTGATTGAGCAGGAGACCGGCAAGCCGCTGGCCGAGCTCGGCTGGCGCACCCGCCTCAAGGATCCGGACGCCATGGCCACGATAAGCCGCGAGCGGGTCATCGCCGCCTTCGAGCGCCTCTGTACCGACAAGCATCTTCTACCGACCCAGGGCAACTCGGAAATTCCGAGCCCTGGCGCAGGGATAATCTGATGGCCCGGCCCCGGCTCCGTGGGCAGAATGGCCCTCTATGCGGGTAACGCCCGCACAGCAAGCTACGGATATTTTGATCGGCTGGAATATGATTCCGGCCGTTTTTTTATCCGCCCCCATCTGCTAACATTCGCCGCCTTTACATCCTCCTGACTCTGATTCCTCCGCGCATTGCGAGCAACCGTCTCCCTTATCGGGCACAAGACGGCGGCCTCTGCTACAACCAAAGCGCGGATCATCGCTTAAAGGTACAGACATGGCGCAACAAGGCACTCTCTATATCATCTCTTCCCCGAGCGGGGCCGGTAAGTCCAGTCTGCTCAATACCTTGCTGACCCAGCACAACGCCGCCGGCAAGATGCAGCTGTCGGTCTCCCATACCACCCGCGCCACCCGTCCCGGTGAAGAGCACGGGGTGCACTACCACTTCGTCAAGGTGGAAGAGTTCAAGGCGCTGATCGAGCGCGGTGACTTTCTGGAGTGGGCAGAAGTCTTCGGCAACTACTACGGCACTTCCCGCGCCGCCATCGAGGCCTGCCTGGCGCAGGGCATCGACGTCTTCCTCGACATCGACTGGCAGGGCGCCCGCCAGATCCGCGAACAGATGCCGACCAAGTCCATCTTCATCCTGCCTCCCAGCCGCGAGGAGCTGGAGCGCCGCCTGATCGGCCGCGGCCAGGACAGCGCCGAGGTGATCAAGGGCCGGATGGAGAAAGCCATTGCCGAAATGGTGCACTATGACGAGTATGACTATGTCATCATCAATGAAGACTTTGAGCTGGCACTGTTCCAACTCAGGGCCGTCATCGAGTGCCAGCGCCTGGAAATGCGTCAGCAACAGCAGGCCCAGCAAAACTTGCTGAAACAGCTACTGGCAGAGTAAGCCAAAAACAAGTAAACTTTTGCGTCATTTTTAAACACTGCTTTTTCAATCACAGAAAGCCCAAACACTGGAGTCCCGCATGGCCCGCGTTACTGTAGAAGATGCTGTAAAACAGGTAGGTAACCGTTTTGACCTGGTGCTGGTCGCCGCGCGCCGCGCTCGTCAAATCGCGGTACAAGGCAAGGATCCCCTGGTCGACGAAGAGAACGACAAGCCGACCGTGATCGCCCTGCGCGAGATCGAACTGGGTCTGGTCAACAACCAGGTGATGGATACTCAGGACCGCTACGAGCAGCAAGAGCAGGAAGCCGCCGAGCTGGCTGCCGTTGCTGCCATCGCAGAAGGTCGCGGCTAAGTCAGTCGCCTCCCATAGTCGGCGCCCGCCCGGGTGCCGGCTGTTCTCCCCATTTACAACCGCTCGAAAACCTCGCAAACTCGAGGGCATACCCTCAATTTCACGGATTGCCGTTTAACCGCTGCGGGGACTGTCTTGTATTTATTTGAAAATCTTAAAGAAATAGCCAGTTCCTACCTGCCACCCGAGCAGGTTGAGAAGCTCAGGCAAGCCTATGTGGTAGCCCGTGATGCTCACCAGGGACAGATGCGTTCCAGTGGTGAACCCTACATCACTCATCCCGTTGCCGTGGCCCGCATCCTGGGCGACATGCGCCTCGATCATGAGACTCTGATGGCTGCCGTGCTGCACGACGTCATCGAAGATACCCCTGTCACCAAGGACGATCTTGCCGAGCAGTTTGGCAACGCCGTCGCCGAGCTGGTCTCCGGTGTCTCCAAGCTCGACAAGCTGAAGTTCCGCGATCGCAAGGAAGCCCAGGTCGAGAACTTCCGCAAGATGATGATGGCCATGACCCAGGACATCCGGGTCATCCTGATCAAGCTGGCCGACCGCACTCACAACATGCGTACCCTCGGCTCCTTGCGACCGGACAAGCGCCGCCGCATCGCCCGGGAAACCCTCGAGATTTTCGCCCCCATCGCCAACCGCCTCGGTATTCACACCATGAAAAACGAGCTGGAAGAGCTCGGCTTCGAGGCGCTCTACCCCATGCGCTCCCGGGTGCTGCGGGAATCGGTGCGCCGCGCCCGTGGCAACCGGCGTGAGATCATCGACTCCATCCAGAGCGAGATTGAGGGGCGTCTGCGGGAAGCCGGCATCGATGCCCAAGTGAGCGGACGCGAGAAGAACCTGTTCTCCATCTACAACAAGATGGAGAAGAAAGAACTGCAATTCCACGAAGTGATGGATATCTATGCTTTCAGAGTGAGAGTGAAAGACATAGACACCTGCTACCGGGTGCTTGGGCAGATGCACAGCCTCTACAAGCCGCGCCCCGGTCGCTTCAAGGACTACATCGCCATCCCCAAGACCAACGGCTACCAGTCCCTGCACACCTCCCTGGTGGGCCCCCACGGGGTACCGGTGGAGGTGCAGATCCGCACCGAGTTCATGGACCAGATGGCCGACAAGGGCGTCGCCGCCCACTGGGCCTACAAGCAGGATGGGGACAGCTCGGGCACCACGGCCCAGATCCGCGCCCAGCGCTGGATGCAGAGCCTGCTGGAGCTGCAACAGAGCGCCGGCAGCTCCTTCGAGTTCATCGAGGGAGTCAAGACCGACCTCTTCCCCGACGAGATCTACGTCTTCACACCAGAGGGCCGCATCATGGAGCTGCCCGCCGGCGCCACCCCGGTGGACTTCGCCTACACGGTGCACACAGACATCGGTCATGCCTGCGTCGGTTCCCGGGTCGACCGCCACCCCTATCCGCTGAGCAGCCCGCTGCACTCCGGTCAGACGGTGGAGATCATCACGGCCCCCGGCGCCCGCCCGAACGCGGCCTGGCTCAACTTCGTGGTGACCACCAAGGCGCGCTCCAAGATACGTCAGTTCCTCAAGAACCTGCGCACCGAAGAGTCCGTGGTGCTGGGCCGCCGCCTGCTCAACCATGCCCTCGGCGCCAAGAACATCGAAGACATCCCGGAAGCCCGCGTCAAGCAGGTGCTGGCCGACACCAAACACGAGAACCTGCAGGGGCTGCTGGCCGACGTGGGCCTTGGCAACGCCATGAGCGTCATGGTGGCCCGCCGCATGCTGGGGGATGAGCTGCCGCCGGAAGAGCAGCCCAAATCCACCAGCAAGAAGATGCCGATCAAGGGTGCCGACGGCATGCTGGTCACCTTCGCCAACTGCTGCCGCCCCATCCCGGGGGATGCCATCATCGCCCACATCAGCCCGGGCAAGGGACTGGTGATCCACCAGGAGTCCTGCCGCAACATCAAGGGCTACAGCCGCGAACCGGACAAATACCTGCCGGTGCAGTGGGAGGTGGACAAGGAGCAGGAGCAGGAATTCCGCACCGGCATCAGCATCGAGATCGTCAATCACCAGGGCGCCCTGGCGGAGCTGGCCAACGTGATTGCCGCCACCGGCGCCAACATCCACGCCATCAGCACCGAGGAGAAAGATGGCCGGGTCTATGTGGTCACCCTGCTCATCACCACCAAGAGCCGGATCCACCTCGCTAACATCATGCGCAAGATCCGGGTCATGCCCAACGTGCTCAGGGTGAGCCGACAGAAAAACTGAACACAGGCGGCGCAAGCCGCCTGCTGCTTTTCAAGAGATACCCAGGGCCCCATGCCGCAAGCCACCAGCCTTGTTGCATGCACCGGCCTCACGACATAGAAACCGACATGACTCCTGAACGCTTCAAACGCATTTCCGACATGCTGGCCCAGCGCCAGCTCGACCTGACCGTCTGCATGGAAGAGGTTCATAAACCTCACAACCTGGCCGCCATCGTGCGCACTGCCGATGCCATCGGCATCCACCGGGTGCACGCGGTCTGGCCCAAGAGCTGGATCCACAAGCGCAAGGGCACCGCCCGCGGCAGCCAGAACTGGGTGGACGTGAAGCTGCACCCGGACATCGGCAGTGCCGTGACCGAACTCAAGGCCTCCGGCATGCAGATCCTGGCGACCCACCTCTCCGACAGCTCCGTGGACTTTCGCGCCATCGACTACACCAGACCCACCGCCATCCTGGTGGGCCAGGAGAAGCACGGCATCGGCGAAGAGGCGCTGGCCCTGGCCGATCACCATATCGTCATCCCCATGGTGGGCATGGTGCAGTCCCTCAACGTCTCGGTGGCCGCCGCCGCCATCCTCTACGAGGCCCAGCGCCAGCGCGAACTGGCCGGCTGTTATCAGCGCGGCTGCCCACTCACACTCGAAGAACAGAACACCATCTTGTTCGAGGGGGGCTATCCCGTCTATGCCCAGCTCTGCAAGGAGAAAGAGATGCCCTACCCCCAGCTCGGCCCGACCGGCGAGATCCTGGCGGACGAACGCTGGTGGCAGCAGATGCAGCTGACCCGCAAAGGATGGGCCGCACAACAATCGGATGATCCTTCGGAAGAGTACACTGATGAAGCTTAACCACCTGCCCCTGCTGGCCCTGACCCTGTTTTCTGCCGGAGCCCTTGCCGTGAGCAATCCTTACCAGCTGACCACTGAAGCCGACGTCCCCGCCCTCTATCAGCAGACCCTGCCCGACTTCTGGCGCCAGCATGCCGTCGAGGGGGAGTTCAAGGGCAAAGACGGGGTCACCCTCCGCTATGCCGCCCTGCGCCAACCCAAGATCGATCGCGCCATCCTCATCGTCAACGGCCGGGTCGAGAGCTACCTCAAGTATCAGGAGCTGGCCTGGGATCTCTGGCGCCAGGGTTACAGCCTCTACCTCATCGATCATCGCGGCCAGGGAATGTCAGACCGCATGCTGGCCGACAAAGAGAAGGGGTATGTCGACCAGTTCGACGACTATGTCGCCGATCTCAAACAGTTTCATGACGAAGTGATTGTACCGGACAAGCCTGCCAAGCTGTTCCTGCTGGCCCACTCCATGGGGGGGGCCATCTCGGCCCGCTATCTGGAACGCTGGCCGAACGACATCCAGGCGGCGGTGCTCTCCTCCCCCATGATGGGCATCAACCTCGGCGGCCTGCCCAAGTGGCTGGCCAAGGGGTTGGCGGCCACCATCGGCACGGTCGGCGGCTGGGTGGGCGAGCCCCCCTACGGCCCGGGTCAGGGACCCTATGAGGATCACGGCTTTGCCGACAACGAGCTGACCCACAGCACGGCGCGTTATCAGGCCTTCCGCCAGATCTACGAACAGCATCCCCAGGTCAGGCTGGGGGGCGCCACCGCCCACTGGATCCATCAGGCCATCACAGGATCGGACACGGCCGTAGCCGACGCCGGCGCCATCAAGACGCCGCTGCTGCTGCTGCAGGCCGGCGAGGACAGCGTGGTGGACAACGCCACCCAGGAGGCCTTCTGCGCCAAGGCACAATGTGAAGGGAGCAAGCCGCTGCGCATCGAAGGGGCCTGGCACGAGCTCTTCATCGAGGCGGATCCCCAGCGCCACGCCGCGCTCAATGCAACCCTGGCCTTCTTCGCGCGCTACTGACGCGACCAGAAGGGGCTGGTTATTTTTTGGATCCCTAAATAAATGGGGTGACGGCAGACGCTGGGGTACACTCCCCCGGCGTTCAATTGAAGTCGAGGTAATGATGTTCAAGGTAGTTGTGTCCGATCTCGATGGTACCCTGCTCAACGGGCAGCACCAGATCTCCTCCCGCACCCGGGATACCCTGCACCGCCTGGTCGACCAGGGCGTCAAGTTCGTGGTCGCCACCGGCCGTCACCATGTGGATGTGCGCAGCATCCGCGATGCGCTGGGGCTGGATATCTACCTCATTACCTCCAACGGCGCCGTGGTACACGACAAGCAGGATCAACTGGTCTACAACCAGGCGCTACCGAGCACGGTGGCGGCCGAGCTGATCGCCATGGAACGCGACCCGTCCATCCACATCAACGTCTACTACGGCGACGAGTGGCTGGTGGAAGAGGAGCTGCCCTGGTTGCTGAAGTTCCATCACGACTCCGGCTTCAGCTACCGTCTGGCGGATCTCGCCAGCCACCCGATGGACAGGGTCAACAAGGTGTTCTACATCGGCGACCACGACAAGTTGCTGAAGATAGAGGCGCACCTCAACCAGCAATATGGTGATCGACTCAACGTCACCTTCTCCCTGCCTGACTGCCTCGAGGTGATGCATGCCGGTGTGCACAAGGGTAATGCCGTGCGCGCCGTGCTGGAGCAGCACGGCCTGGAGATGTCACAGGCCGTGGCCTTCGGCGATGGCATGAACGACTTCGAGATGCTGAGCATGGTGGGCCGTGGCGTGGTCATGGGCAACGCCCATGATCGCCTCAAACTGGCCCTGCCAGAGCACGAACAGACCCTCACTTCCGATGAAGATGGCGTTGCCGTCTATCTGGAGAAACTGTTCGCCTCCCAGACCCGCTGATAAGGCATCCCCATCGCGGATCGAAAAAGGGTGGCCCATGTGGCCACCCTTTTTGTTTCTCGCTCTCTTGTCACCACACCAGAGCCGGGTGCATCAGACGGTTCAACAGCGTGCCGGAGGGCGTCCACTCAAAGCTCTGGTTGGCGCCGCCATAGCATTCGGCGAGGCGCAGGGGGACGGCCGGCTTGTGACGGCGACCCGCCACATCCAGGCACAACGACACCTGCCGATTGAACAGCCGATCCCCCTGCCACTGCCATTGATGGCTCTCCTCCCGGCACGCCTCCATCCCCAGACCATCTTCCCCTCTGGCGACCAGGCAATCCCCGGCCAGTTGTAGGGCACCGACATCCCAGCTGAATGACTGGTTCGGTTGCTGATCGCAGGGCTGGGTCAGCAGACGGCCCTGCTCGCTCAGGGTCACGCAGAAGCCACCACTGGTTACCAAGGTGGCCTCGAGTTCGGCCTTTGGCTTGGGGGCGGCGCCCATCAGAAGATCTTCCGGTTTCGGCTGCAGGGCGCAACCACCCAGCAGCAGTGCGGCCATGGCCAGCACGGAGAGTTGAAGAGAAGTGATATGGTGATGCATAGGCCTTGTATCTGGTCCGTGCCCGAGCGTCCCCTGTCTCGCGGCTCCGGGCCCCAGCATAGCGAACTCGTGGCGAACAGGCGCCTGAAGAAGTGTAAAAAGACGTGACAGGAAAAAGCGAAAGAGAAACGCCAAAAAGCAAAAACCCCGCCTGAGCGCAATGCTGTTCAGATAAGCACTTTTTTGACTGATTATTCATAAATTGGATTTGAGTTGAGGGGGCAAGGCTGTGTCCAGTCGATCTTCCTCCAGCCTTTATCCAGCGGGGCTTGCAATAGAAAGAGGGAGGCATCATGCCTCCCTCGCTTTTTTGTCCTGATACTACGTGGACTGGAACTCAAATTCTCTTAAGTGAACAGCATTGCCGCCTGAGCGGGGTTTTCAAATGTGGTCGGTGATAAAGGATTCGAACCTTTGACCCTCTGGTCCCAAACCAGATGCGCTACCGGGCTGCGCTAATCACCGAGGGGGTATTCCAAAAACACAAAGATGACCATCTGGTCATCCTCGTCATACAGCAAGTATGGTGCGAAGAGAGGGACTCGAACCCTCACACCCGGGGGGCACTAACACCTGAAGCTAGCGCGTCTACCAATTCCGCCACCTTCGCGTACCTGACAAGCTGTAAAATGGGGTGGCTGATGGGGCTCGAACCCACGACAACCGGAATCACAATCCGGGACTCTACCAACTGAGCTACAGCCACCACAGCTGTTTTCGTTCTTCAACACGCCCGTTTAACCGGCGCACTTTTGATGGTGCGCCCGACAGGATTCGAACCTGTGACCTCTGCCTCCGGAGGGCAGCGCTCTATCCAGCTGAGCTACGGGCGCTACGCTGTCGAACGGGGCGCATTATTGATGATGATGCCGACCTTGTCTACTCTTTTTTTGACACAAAGAATCAAGTGCCTGTTTTTCAATCACTTCCGACCCTTTTCAACTATTTTTGTTTTGTTCAGGCTGGATCCAGCAATTCCCCACTACTTTTTGAATCCCTCACCCCATAGGGTCAGAGATGATGGGCAATGCTTGACTTGCCTTTGCGCCCACCTAGAATGAATGAACGTTCATTCAGTCGTTGACCTCTGATAACTATGGATAAGAAAGAACGCATTTTCGAAGCAGCTCACGAGATCCTCGGCGAGCAGGGCTTCTACGGCCTTTCCATTGCCGTGGTCGCCAAGAAAGCCAAGGTGGCGGCAGGCACCATCTATCGCTATTTCAGCGACAAGGATGACCTGATCCGCCAGCTCTATCAGCACACTATCCTCAAGTTTCATCCCCTGGTCATGGAAGGTGTGCAGATAGAAGAGGTGTCCTATGAGCAGTATCGGCGCCTCTGGCTCAACATCGATGCCATCTTCACCAGCTACCCCAATGCACTCAAGTGCAAATTGCAGTACGAAAGTTCTCCATTGGGGGCTGAATTGGAGCGGGATCCGGTCATAATGGCGACGTGGGCGCCACTTGAGCGCTTCTTTGAGCAAGGACGCCAACAGGGACTCTTCATCGATCTCCCCATTCTGGTGTTGCAAGCATTGAGTCTGGATTGCGTGGCCAACCTGGCACAGCAGCGCCGGGTTCACGATTTCGAATTGACGCAGGAACAGCTGGAGACGGTCATCCGGGCCAGCTGGAATGCCATTTTAAACCCTAATGTTTCCATCACAGGAGCCTGTTCATGAAAAAGTGGATGGCCATCATGTTACTGATAGCACTCGCCCTGTTTGGCAGTGTCATCGGCTTCAATATGTTCAAGCAGAAGAAGATTGCAGAGTTCATGGCCAATCGGCCCGAGCCCGAGTTCCCGGTCACCGCCATGGTCACCAAGGCGCAAGACTGGGTCCCCACCATTGAAGCCATCGGCTTCATCGAGCCGAACCAGGGGGTCACCCTCTCCAGCGAGCTGTCAGGCACCATCGACAGCATCCGGTTCGAATCGGGGGCACATGTCAAAGCGGATCAACTGCTGCTGAGCCTGGACTCCAGTGTGGAAAAAGCCAATCTGAACTCCTCCCAGGCCAGGCTGCCGGCAGCCAGGGCCAAGTTCGAACGCTACAAGAACCTCTATCAGAAGAACTCCATCTCCCGGGACCAGCTGGATGATGCCGAGGCAAGCTACCGCTCCCTGGAGGCGGACATCGACAGTCTGAAGGCCACCATCGCCCGTCGTGAGGTGCGAGCCCCCTTCAGCGGCGCCGTGGGCCTGCGCAACGTCTTCCTCGGCCAGTATCTGGAACCGGGTACCCAGATTGTGCGCCTCGAAGACACCAGCGTGATGCGCCTGCGCTTCACCGTGCCCCAGACCGACATCTCCAAAATCACCCTGGGACAGACCATCAAAATCAACGTGGATGCCTATCCCCAGACCCAGTTTGACGGCCAGATCACGGCCATCGAGCCCGCGGTCAACTATCAGAGCGGCCTGATCCAGGTGCAGGCAGACATTCCGAACAACGACGGCCAGCTCCGTTCCGGCATGTTCGCCCGCGCCAGCATCATACTGCCCACGGTGAAAGACCAGATCGTGATCCCGCAGTCCGCCATCTCCTTCACCCTCTATGGCGAGAACGTCTACGTCATTCACGAGGCTGACGGCGTGAAACGCGCCAAGCAGGTGGTGGTCAAGGCAGGTGAGCGTCGCGGCAACGATGTCCATGTGCTGTCCGGCATCAAGGCTGGCGATCAAATCGTGCTGTCGGGTCAGGTTCGCCTGAGCAACGATACCAAGGTGCACGTGGTCGAGAACGATGCCCTTGCCGTTCCGGCACAAACCCCGATGCTGTAAGCGCGGAGAGCTGCGATGCGATTTACTGACATATTCATAAAACGGCCTGTGCTGGCGATCTCGCTCAGCTTCCTGATAGCCCTGCTGGGCTTCCAGGCCATCTTCAAGATGCAGGTGCGTGAATACCCCGAGGTGATCAACACCGTCATCACGGTCAACACCAGCTACTATGGCGCCAGTGCGGATCTGATCCAGGGCTTCATCACCCAGCCCCTGGAGCAGGCGGTCGCCCAGGCCGACAACATCGACTTCATGACCTCCTCGAGCCAGCTGGGCAGTTCCACGGTGACGGCGTACATGAAGCTCAACACCGATCCGAACGCCGCGCTGTCCGACATCCTGGCCAAGGTCAACTCGGTGCGTTCCCAGTTGCCCAAAGAGGCGGAAGACCCTTCGGTCACCTCCTCCACCGGCTCCACCACGGCGGTGCTCTACATGGGCTTCACCAGCCCGGAGCTCAACTCCAGCCAGATCACCGACTACCTGGAGCGGGTCATCAAGCCCCAGCTGTTTACCGTGGGCGGGGTCTCCAAGGTGGATCTGTATGGCGGTGTCGAATTCGCCCTGAGGGTGTGGCTGGATCCGGCCAAGATGGCCGCCTTTGACCTGACCTCAAGCGACGTGATGACGGTGCTCAACAGCAACAACTATCAGTCCGCGACCGGCCAGGCCACCGGCTATTTCACCCTGTTCAACGGCAACGCCGAGACCCAGGTCGGCAACATCGAAGAGCTCAAGCGTCTGGTGGTCGCCACCCGCGACAGCAAGGTGATCCGTCTCTCCGACATCGCCAAGGTCTCCCTGGAGAAGAGCCACGACATCTATCGCGCCAGCGCCAACGGCCGCGAAGCCGTGGTTCTGGCCATCAACGCAGCCCCGACAGCCAACCCCATCAACATCGCCCACGATGTGCTGGAGCTGCTGCCGAGCCTGAAGCGCAACATGCCGAGCACCATGCAGGTGAACGTCCTGTATGACTCCACCATCGCCATCAACGAATCCATCCACGAGGTCATCAAGACCATACTGGAGGCGGCCGCCATCGTACTGGTGGTGATCACCCTGTTCCTCGGTTCGTTCCGGGCGGTCATCATCCCCATCATCACCATTCCCCTGAGCCTCATCGGCGTGGTGATGATGATGGACATGTTCGGCTTCTCCATAAACCTCATGACCCTGCTGGCGATGGTGCTGGCCATCGGTCTGGTGGTGGATGACGCCATCGTGGTGCTGGAGAACGTCGATCGTCACATCAAGGAAGGGGAAGAGCCGTTCCGGGCCGCCATCATAGGTACCCGGGAGATCGCCGTGCCCGTCATCGCCATGACGGTCACCCTGGCGGCGGTGTATGCGCCCATCGCCCTGATGGGGGGCATCACCGGCTCCCTGTTCAAGGAGTTCGCGCTGACCCTGGCGGGCGCCGTGTTCGTCTCGGGCATCATCGCCCTGACCCTGTCGCCCATGATGTGCGCCAAGATGCTCAGGGCCAACGAGGAGCCCGGCAAGTTCGAGCGTACCGTACACGACCTGCTGGACCGGATGACGGCCCGCTACGACGCCATGCTCCATGCCGTGATGCAAAAGCGCATCGTGGTCATCCTGTTTGCCGTCATCGTGTTCGCCAGCCTGCCGCTGCTGTTCAAGTTCATTCCGAGCGAGCTGGCCCCGTCCGAGGACAAAGGCGTCATGGCGGTGCTGGGGACGGCCCCTTCCAACGCCAACCTGGACTACATCGAAAACACCATGGCGGACGTGAACAAAGTCCTGGACGACCAGCCGGAGATCGCTTACTCCCAGGTCTTCTCGGGGGTGTTCAACTCCAACCAGGCGTTCGGTATCGCCTCCATGGTGCCCTGGAGCCAGCGTGAAGCGAGCCAGAAAGAGGTGCTGGATCGGGTTGCCGGTCTGGTGAAGGACATCCCCGGGATGGCCATCACCACCTTCCAGTTCCCGGAACTGCCGGGGGCCTCGAGCGGTTTGCCCATCCAGTTCGTCATCACCACCCCGAACAGCTTCGAGAGCCTGTTCCTGATCGCGGGTGAGATGCTGGCGGCAACCCAGGCCAACGGCCAGTTCGTCTATTCGGATCTCGATCTGAACTACGACTCGGCCACCATGAAGATCAGCATCGACAAGGACAAGGCGGGGGCCTACGGCATCACCATGCAGGACATCGGCATCACCATGGGCACCATGATGGCGGACGGTTACGTCAACCGTATCGACCTGGATGGCCGCTCCTACGAGGTGATCCCGCAGGTGGAGCGCAAGTTCCGTCTCAACCCCGAGTCCATCAAGGGGTACTACGTGCGTGCCGCCGACGGCAAGTCGATCCCGCTGGGCAGCCTGATCAAGATTGAAGTGAAGGGAGAGCCCCGTGCCCTGCCCCACTTCAACCAGCTTAACTCCGCCACCATCGGCGCCGTACCGGCACCGGGCGTGGCCATGGGGGATGCGATCAACTGGTTCAAGGCGACCGCGGAAGAGAAGCTGCCCCAAGGCTATCGTTACGACTTCATGGGTGAAGCCCGCCAGTTCGTGACCGAAGGGAATGCGCTCTACGCCACCTTCGCCCTGGCCCTGGCCATCATCTTCCTGGTGCTGGCGATCCAGTTCGAATCCGTGCGTGACCCGCTGGTCATCATGGTGTCGGTGCCGCTGGCCATCAGTGGCGCGCTGATCGCCCTGGCGTGGGGCATGGCCACCATGAACATCTACTCCCAGGTCGGTCTCATCACCCTCGTCGGTCTGATTACCAAGCACGGTATTCTGATCTGCGAGGTGGCGAAGGAGGAGCAGCTGCTCCATGGTCTGAACCGGATGCAAGCCGTGATGCAGGCTGCCAAGGTCCGTCTGCGCCCCATCCTGATGACCACGGCGGCGATGATCGCAGGCCTCATCCCGCTGCTCTATGCCTCGGGTGCGGGGGCGGCACAGCGCTTCAGCATCGGCATTGTCATCGTGGCGGGTCTGGCCATCGGCACCCTGTTCACCCTGTTCGTGCTGCCGGTCATCTACACCTTCCTGGCATCCGAACACAAGCCGCTGCCGGAATTCGACGAATCCATCCCGGCAAAAGCCAAGGGTGGTCACTGATCCCAGCCCACACAAACAAGGCCCCGAAAGGGGCCTTATTTTTATCCATTGGATGACACACGACATAAGTCCATGAAGCAGTTAAACTAAACCGCACTCAATCCAGACCGCAAGGACGCCATGTCAGGAATCTTCTCCAAGGCCGTCGGCCTTAACGGACTCTCTTATCGTCTGCTTTCCTACATTCTGATCTGCAGTACGGTGCTGGCACTGCTCATCACCGTGCTTCAGCTCGCCTGGGACTACAACAAGGATGTGACCGTCATCGAGGCCAGCATCGGCCAGATCGAGGCCTCCTTCCTGCAACCCATCTCGGCCAGTCTCTGGAATCTGGATGAAGAGCAGGTGAAGGTGCAGATCGAGGGCATCATGAACCTGCCCAACATGCAGTTCGTCATGGTCAAGGAGATGCTGGGCAATTCGGAAGTGCCCCTGCTCACCCAGGGGGTGGAGCAGCCCCAATACGACATCTCCCGCGAGTTCACCCTGAGCTATCAGGGGGAAGTGGTCGGCAAGCTTTTCGTCGCCGCCTCCCTGGAGCAGGTCTACCAGCGCCTCATCGAGAAATCCGTGCTAATCCTGGTCAGCCAGACCATCAAGACCCTGGTCGTCTCGTTCTGCATCCTGGTCATCATCTACTATCTGGTGATCCGTCATATCAACCGCATCGTCAGCTATGCCCAGAAACTGAGCCTGGATCGCCTCGCGGTAGAGCTGACCCTGGAAGGTCGCCCCCTGCCCCGCAAGTCCCCTGACGAATTCGATACCCTGGCCGCCACCCTCAACCAGATGCGCACCCGGCTGAACGACGAGTTCACGGCCCGCCATCAGGCCGCCGATCAGCTCCAGCAGGAGCGGGACTTCTCCGCCACCCTGATCAACTCCGCCAACATGGTCATCTGCTGCATGGAGCCTGATCTCAACATCGCCAGCATCAACCCGGCGGCCATCCTGCTCACCGGCTATCACCACCAGGAGCTGTTGCAGCACAACTGGCTGGATCTCTTCGTCAGCAAGGAGCAGCGTAACGAGCTGGCCGCCACCCTGGCCGATCAGGGCGCCCTGGAGGACAGGGAGATCACCATGCACGACCATCAGGGCAACGAGCTGGTACTGCAGTGGACCTTCGCTCCCTTCTACGAGGGGCCCAACCTCAAGTACCTGATCGGCTTTGGCTATGACATCACCCCCCTCAAGAAGGTGGAGCGGGAGATCACCCTGTTCAACGAGCAGCTGGAAGGTAAGGTGGCGGAACGCACCCGCAGCCTGAGCGATGCCAACGACCAGCTGGGCAAGGCCTATGACGATCTCAAGCAGGCCCAGCAGACCCTGGTGGAGTCGGAGAAAATGGCCTCGCTCGGTTCCCTAGTTGCCGGCGTGGCCCACGAGATCAACACCCCCATCGGCATCAGCGTCACCGCCTCCTCCTACCTGCAGGAGCGAGTGGCCGACTTCAAGCAGCATATCGAGGCCAAGCAGCTCTCCCGCACCTACCTCAACGAATTCACCCAGAATCTCGACGAGTCGATGCAACTGCTGCAAGGCAACCTGCGCCGCGCTTCCGAGCTCATCGCCAGCTTCAAGCAGGTAGCGGTCGATCAGTCCTCCGAGGCCCGCTACAACTTCAGCCTCGCCGACAACCTGCATCAGGTGGTGGTCTCCCTCGGCTACAAGCTCAAGAAGGCCCAGTGCGAGGTGGACATCCAGTGCGATCCCAAGCTGAGCATCTACTCCTTCCCGGGCAGCTTCACCCAGATCTATTCCAACCTGATCCTCAACTCCATCCATCACGGTTTCGATGGCTGGGACAGGCCCAGAAAGATCACCATCCAGGTGGCGCAGCAGGGAGACGAGCTGGTCATCGACTACAGTGACAACGGCCGCGGCATCCCCCCGGAGATACTGCCGCGCATCTTCGATCCCTTCGTCACCTCCAAGCGGGGCCAGGGTGGCAGCGGGCTCGGCACTCACATCATCTACAACCTGGTGGTCCAGCTGCTGCGCGGCCGCATCCACTGCGCCAGCGAACCGGGCCAGGGCGCCCAGTTCCACATTCGCCTGCCCATCCAGCAGAACTGAGCACCGGCTCTTGTGGGCCGGCCGCTTTGTCCCCATCATGCTGTGACTGCATTCTTAACGAGCGGAGAACCTCGCAATGGCACAGCATTTTGACTACATCGCCATCGGTGGCGGCAGCGGCGGCATCGCCTCGGCCAACCGGGCAGCCATGTACGGCAAGAAAGTCGCCCTGATCGAAGCCAAAGAGCTGGGTGGCACCTGCGTCAACGTCGGCTGCGTACCGAAGAAGGCCATGTGGTATGCAGGCCAGATCGCCGATGCCCTGAAATATGGCGCCGACTACGGCTTCGACACCACGCTCAACCACTTCAGCTGGGCCAAGCTGGTCGAATCCCGTCAGGCCTATATCGGGCGCATTCACCAGTCCTACCAGAACGTGCTGGGCAAGAACCAGATCACCGTCATCAAGGGCTTCGCCCGCTTCGTCGACAGCCATACCGTCGAGGTGAACGGCGAGCACTACAGCGCCGATCACATCCTGATTGCCACCGGCGGCCGCCCCGAGGTCCCGACCATTCCGGGCGCCGAACTGGGTATCGACTCCGACGGTTTCTTCGACCTGCAAAGCCAGCCCAAACGGGTTGCCGTGGTGGGTGCCGGCTATATCGCCGTGGAGATCGCTGGCGTGATGCAGGCACTTGGCTCCGAGACCCATCTGGTGGTGCGCAAACATGCGCCGCTGCGCAACTTCGACCCCATGATCCACGAGACCCTGGTGGAGATCATGGCGCAGGAAGGGCCCAAGCTGCACACCCACGCCATTCCCAAGGCCGTCATCAAGAACGCCGACGACAGCCTGACCCTGCAACTGGAAGATGGTCGCCACCTCACCGTGGACTGCCTCATCTGGGCCATCGGTCGCGTGCCCGCCACCGACAACCTCAATCTGGCTGCCACCGGCATCACCCTGGACGAGAAGGGCTTCATCCCCACAGACAAGTTCCAGAACACCGCCGTCGCCAACCTTTATGCCGTCGGTGACAACACCGGCCGCATCCAGCTCACCCCGGTGGCTGTTGCGGCAGGCCGCCGCCTCTCGGAGCGGCTGTTCAACAACAAGCCGGGCGAGCACCTCAACTACGAGCTGGTGCCGACCGTGGTGTTCAGCCACCCGCCCATCGGCACCATCGGCCTGACTGAGCCGGAAGCCGTCGCCGAATACGGGGAAGATCAGGTGAAGGTCTACCGCAGCCAGTTCACCGCCATGTACTCGGCCCTGACCCAGCATCGCCAGCCCACCCGGATGAAACTGGTCTGCGTCGGGCCGGAAGAGAAGGTAGTCGGCCTGCACGGCATCGGCTTCGCCATGGACGAGATCCTGCAAGGCTTCGGCGTCGCCATGAAGATGGGCGCCACCAAGGCGGACTTCGACAACTGCGTCGCCATTCATCCAACCAGTGCGGAAGAGTTTGTGACCATGCGATAAGCGGGGTTGAAGCTGGCCTGTCATTATCAGACCAGCTTCTACAACTGTGTTTACACTCTCCATCCCACCAGCGCGGAAGAGTTTGTGACAATGCGATAAGCATGGTTGAAGCTGGCCTGTCACTATCAGGCCAGCTTCAACCACTTACTGCACAACCCGGCCCAGGCCGCAATGCTGTTCAGATAAGCACATTTTTGACTAATTATTCATAAATGCGACTTGAGTTGGGGGAGCAAGGCTGTTTCCAGTCGATGTTCCTTCAGCCTTTATCCAGCGTGGCTTGCAATAGAAAGAGGGAGGCATCATGCCTCCCTCATTTTTTAGCCCTGATACTACGTGGACTGGAACTCAAATTCTCTTAAGTGAACAGCATTGGGCCCAGGCCGGGTTTTTTGTGCCTTGCCCGTCCACCAGCCGGCAACACCCGCCTTCTTTACGCCGATTTTACGCCCGCTCCCGGCCGCTTTATGGCGCCTTTACGCCCGTTTTTCATACCCTTTCAGCGTCAATGAGACCTATGGGATCGACACGGATATGCATCGATCCCTGACGCTAATTACCTCAACGGAGTCGTTATGAATTGGCTATATCTGCTGCTGGTCCTCGCCCTCGCGGGTTATCTGCTGCGCGCCCTCGCGCGCACCCATGAGTGAGGAACCGGATATGTGGCAAGAGATCATCTATCCCGTCGCGTTCGTGCTGCTGGTGCTGCTGCCAGCGCCTCTGCTTGGCAACTACCTCTATCGGGTGTTTGAAGGCAAGAGTCGCTGGCTGGCCCCGCTTGAGCGCGCCACCCTGGCCTGCTGCGGCACGGACGGGCGCGAGCAGGACTGGAAGTCCTACGCCCTCAGCCTGCTGGCCTTCAACGGCGCGGGCTTCGGCCTGCTGTTCCTGATCCTGCTGGCGCAGGGGCTGCTGCCCCTCAACCCGCAGCAACTGCCCGGGCTGAACTGGCAACTCGCCTTCAACACCGCGGTCAGCTTCATGACCAACACCAACTGGCAGGCCTACTCCGGCGAAGCCAGCCTCTCCTACTTCAGCCAGATGGTGGGACTCACCACCCAGAACTTCGTCTCCGCCGCCACCGGCGCCGCCGTCGCCATCGCCCTGTTTCGCGGCATCGCCCGCCAGCAGACCACCCACCTCGGCAACTTCTGGCAGGATCTGGTGCGCTTCTGTCTCTACGTGCTGCTGCCGATGGCGCTGATCCTAGCGCTGCTGCTGGTCTGGCAGGGGGTACCCCAGAGCCTGTCGGCCTACCTGCCGTTCCACGGACTGGAAGGCCAGGAGCAGCTGCTGCCGCTCGGCCCGGCCTCCTCCCAGATCGCCATCAAACAGCTCGGCTCCAACGGCGGCGGCTTCTTCGGCATCAACTCGGCCCATCCGTTCGAAAACCCCACCGCCCTCTCCAACTGGCTGGAGATGGTCGCCCTGCTGACCCTGGCTGCCGCCATGGTCTGCACCCTGGGTCGCTACGTGAAGGATCTGGCCCACAGCCGCGCCATCCTCATCGCCATGACCATCATGCTGGTGCTGGGGCTCTGTCTCGCCATCGGCCAGGAGCTGAAACCAGATCCCGCCCTCGCCCACCTCACCAGCGAAGCCGGCAACTGGGAAGGCAAGGAGAGCCGCTTCGGCCCCGTGCTGTCCAGCATCTGGGAGGTGGCCACCACCGCCGCCTCCAACGGCTCGGTCAACGCCATGCACGACAGCTTCGCCCCGCTCGCCGGCATGGTCGGCATGATCAACATGCTGCTGGGTGAAGTGGTGTTCGGCGGCGTCGGCGCCGGCATCTACGGCATGATGCTGTTCGTGCTGCTCACCGTGTTCCTGTGCGGCCTGATGGTGGGGCGCACCCCGACCTATCTGGGCAAACGGCTCGGCATCACCGAGATGAAGTGGGTGGTCGCCAGCATGCTGGTGATGCCGGTCGGGGTATTGGTGATCGGCGGCATTACCCTGCTGATGCCGGACTCCGCCACCGTCATCGGTCACGATGGCCCCCATGGCCTGTCACGACTGATCTATGCCTACGCCTCGGCCGCCGGCAACAACGGCTCCGCCTTCGCCGGCTTTGCCGCCGCCGACAGCTGGCAGTGCATCGCCATCGGGCTGGCCATGCTGCTCGGTCGCTTCGGCTACATCATCCCCGTGCTGGCCATCGCCGGCCAGCTGGCCCGCGCCCCTCGTCAGGAGCGAAGTGAAGGGGACTTCCCCGTCAGCGGCCCGCTCTTCATCACCCTGCTGATCGTCACCGTGCTGCTGATGGGGGGTCTCTCCTTCCTGCCGGTGCTGGCGCTGGGCCCGGTGGCGGAACACCTGAGCCTGCTGGGAGGTGCCTTCTGATGCTGCACACCCGACTGATCTGCGTGACCAACTATTCGATGCTGGGAGCTTTCCAATGAGCAAGTCCGCTTCAATGAGCACCGACACCATTCAGGTGAAGGGCAAGAAACAGAAATCACAGATCCTGCAGGCCATGGTGGAAGCCCTCTATCGCTTCAACCCCAGGGCACTGCTGGGCAGCCCCATCCTGTTCACTCTCTGGCTGGCGGCCGTGATGGCGACCCTGGAGTCGCTGCTGGGGCAACCGCTCTCCGGCGTCGCTCCTTCTCTGGCCTGGCAGCTGACCGCCTGGCTCTGGCTCACCCTCTGGTTTGCCAACTTCGCCGAGACCCTGGCCGAGGGGCGCGGCAAGGCGCGGGCCGACAGTCTGAAGGCCGGCATGAGCCAGCTCAAGGCTCGTCGGGTCACCAGCCCGCAGGATGACAAGGGCGAGTGGGTGCCGGCCACCAGCCTGCTCAAGGGCGATCTGGTGCTGGTGCGCAGCGGCGAAATGATCCCCGCCGACGGCGAAGTGGTCGCCGGCATCGCCTCGGTCAACGAGGCGGCCATCACCGGCGAATCCGCCCCCGTCATCCGCGAGTCGGGCACCGACCGCAGCGGCGTGACCGGCAACACCACCGTCGTCTCCGACCAGATCTGGGTGCACATCAGCAACAACCCGGGCGAAAGCACGCTGGATCGCATGATTGCCCTGGTGGAAGGAGCCAAGCGGCAGAAGACCCCCAACGAGATGGCGCTGGACGCCCTGCTGGTGGGGCTGACCCTGATCTTCCTGCTGGTAGTGGCCACCCTGCCCTGGTTCCTCGACTACAACGGTACCCAGGTGCCCCGGCTCTATCTGCTGGCGCTGTTCATCACCCTGATCCCGACCACCATCGGCGGTCTGCTCTCCGCCATCGGCATCGCCGGCATGGACCGGCTGGTGAAGCTCAACGTGATCGCCAAGTCGGGCCGGGCGGTGGAAGCCGCCGGCGACGTGCGCACCCTGCTGCTGGACAAGACCGGCACCATCACTTTCGGCAACCGGATGGCGGACGAGCTGATCCCGGCCCCCGGCGTGGACCCCTCCCTGCTGGCCCAGGCCGCCATGCTGGCCTCGCTCGGTGACAATACCCCGGAGGGCAAATCCATCCTGACCCTGGCGGGCAAGAGCCACACCAAGCCGAGCCAGCTGGAGAGCGACATCCTCATCCCCTTCAGCGCCGAGACCCGGCTGAGCGGGCTGGATCGCAACGGCCATCACTATCGCAAGGGGGCGGTAGACGCGGTGCTGCGCTACCTCTCGCTCGATCGCAAGGCGGTGCCCGAGCTCATCCTCAAATCGGTGGACAACATCGCCCGCCAGGGCGGTACCCCGCTGCTGGTCTGCACACACGAGAAGCTGCTGGGGGTAGTGTTCCTCAAGGACATCATCAAGCCAGGCATCAAGGCACGCTTCCAGATCCTGCGCCACATGGGGATCCGCACCGTGATGATCACCGGTGACAACCCGCTGACCGCCGCCGCCATCGCCGCCGAGGCTGGGGTGGACGACTTCATCGCCGAGGCGACGCCGGAGAAGAAGCTGGCCTACATCCGTCAGGAGCAGGCCGACGGCCGGCTGGTCGCCATGTGCGGGGACGGCGCCAACGACGCACCAGCGCTGGCCCAGGCCGACGTGGGCCTGGCCATGAACGAGGGGACCCAGGCCGCCAAGGAGGCTGGCAACCTGGTGGATCTCGACTCCAACCCCACCAAGCTGCTGGACGTGGTGCTGGTGGGCAAGCAGCTGCTGGTGACCCGCGGCGCCCTGACCACCTTCTCCATCGCCAACGACGTGGCCAAGTACTTTGCCATCCTGCCGGCCCTGTTTATCGCCGCCTATCCGCAGCTGGGGGTGCTGAACCTGATGCAGCTGGGCAGCCCCGAGAGCGCCATCCTGTCGGCCATCATCTTCAACGCTCTGATCATCGTCGCGCTGGTGCCGCTGGCCCTGCGCGGGGTCAGCCTGCAGGGCTCGGCCGCCAGCCTGCTGCGCCGCAACCTGCTGATCTACGGCGTCGGCGGCCTGATAGTGCCTTTCATAGGCATCAAGTTGATCGACCTGGTCATCACCGGCCTGGGGCTGGTGTAACGGCACACCGGATGCGGGACAGACCCGCATCCACCCAACGCATTTGGAGCAAGAAAATCATGATAGCAATCAGAACCCTGCTGACCCTGACCCTGCTGCTGGGGGTAGCGTATCCGCTGGTCGTCACCGGGCTGGCCCAGCTGCTCTTCCCCTGGCAGGCCAACGGCAGCCTGCTCACCAACGCCAAACAGCAGGTGGTCGGCAGCGCCCTGCTGGCACAGAAGTTCGAGCGGGCCGACTACTTCCACTCCCGCCCCTCCGCCAGCGATTTCGCCACCATAGGTGGCGGCGGAAGCAACCTGGGGATGAGCTCGCCCCTTCGGGCCGAGTTTGCCGCAGCTGCGGTCAGGGCGCAGCCGGAAGCCAGGGTCCCCGCCCTGCTGACCCGCTCCGCCTCCGGCCTCGATCCCCATCTGCCCCTCGATGCAGCGCTGGCCCAGGTGGATAGGGTCGCCGGGCAACGGGGGCTGGATCCCGTTCAGTTGACGGAGCAGGTCAAGTCGGCGGCACAAGCTGGTATCCTTGGCCCGCAGGTGGTCAACATTCTCCAGTTGAACCTGCAACTCGATCATCAAAAGGGCGCCTGAGGGCGCTCCTT
The DNA here is from genome assembly GCF_017939245.1 of Aeromonas sp. PrichA-15. NCBI lineage: Bacteria > Pseudomonadati > Pseudomonadota > Gammaproteobacteria > Aeromonadales > Aeromonadaceae > Aeromonas > Aeromonas sp. PrichA-15. Next base: position 43,261 of record NZ_JAGKRH010000048.1, read on the forward strand.
GCCGTTCGGGAAGGCTCCCTTTCGACAACGGGGACAAGCATGAGCAATGAGGTCACGGCCGCAGTTCGGCCGATGCAACGGGAGCACGGGGATGCGTGATGAAGTGAGGGCAGACGCCCTGCTGGCGAGCCTGGAGCAGGAGCACAGGGGCAAGCTGAAGGTGTTTCTCGGCGCGGCCCCCGGCGTCGGCAAGACCTACGCCATGCTGCAGGCGGTGCGGGAGCAGGCCAGGGAGGGAGTCGACATCCTGATCGGGGTGGTGGAGACCCACGGCCGCCAGGAGACCCTGGCCCTGCTCGACAAGCTCGCCATCCAGCCGCGCAAGCTTCACCTGCACCGCCAGCAGCGACTGGAGGAGATGGATCTGGACGGTCTGCTGGCGCGAAAACCCGCCATCGCCGTGGTGGACGAGCTGGCCCACAGCAACGCCTCCGGCAGCCGCCACGAGAAGCGCTGGCAGGATGTGGAGGAGTTGCTCGGTGCCGGCATCGATGTCTACACCACCCTCAACGTGCAGCACCTGGAGAGCCTCAACGATCTGGTGTGGCAGCTGACCGGGGTCAGGGTCAAGGAGACCCTGCCGGATCAGGTGCTGCTGGAGGCCGACAGCCTGGTGCTGATAGACCTCCCCCCCAAGGAGCTGCTCGGCCGCCTCAAGGAGGGCAAGGTCTATGTGCCCCACCAGGCCAAGGCCGCCCTGCAGTCCTTCTTCTCCCTCAACAACCTGACCGCCCTGCGGGAGCTGGCAATGCAGACCGCCGCCAGCCACGTGGAGGGGGATCTGCAGTTGCAGTGGCAGGCGGCCGGCAAGACCACCTTGCCGCTGCGGGGCAAGCTGATGGTCTGCATCGGGGATGAGCACGGCGCCGCCCTGGTGCGTTACGGCCACCGCTTCGCCCAGCGCAGGCAACTGCCCTGGCTGGTGGCGCACATCGACAGCAAGGGGCAGCGCTCCCCCGAGCTGGAGCAGGCGCTGGCCCTCGCCTCCCAGCTGGGGGCCAGGGTGCTGACCCTCTCCAGCCCGGCCGTGGCCGATGCCCTGCTGGAAACCGCCGAACAGCAGCAGGTCTCCCAATTGCTGCTCGGCAAATCCCGCAACCCGCCCTGGCGTCGATCCCTGGTACAGCACCTGCTCAAACAGGCGCAGGGATTCGAGATCACGCTGGTGGATACCGAGAAGCGCAAGCCCGGCCTGACCCTGCCTACGGCAGGCCCGGGTGAGCTTCGCCAGAGCCTGCTCGCGGTGGCCATCATGGGGGGGACCTCGGCCGTGGTCTGGGCCCTCTCCCACTGGCTGCCCCCCGCCTCCCTGCCCATGCTGTTCGTGCTGGGGGTGCTGGCCACCGCGCTCACCACCAGCCTGGTCCCCGCCATCCTGGCCGCCGTGCTGGGCTTCGTCGGCCACAATCTGCTGTTCACCTTCCCCTACTTCTCCCTGAGCGTGGCCAGCCACAGCGACCTGCTCACCCTGTTCGTGCTGCTCATCGTCGGCATCGCGGCCGGGCGCCTCGCCTCCCGCCAGCGTCAGCAACTGGTCAGTCTGCGCGAGACCCAGCAGCTCGGTAACGCCCTGCTCTCCCTGAGCCAGGGGCTGGCCACCGCCAGCAGCCCGGTGGACGTGCTGAGACAGGGAACCCAGGCCATCGCCCTCGCCCTTGGGCAGCCCGTGTTCGCGCTCGATGGGGATTACCAGTACCGGGCCGGTGACACCCAGACCGGGCCGGGCCAGACAGACAAGGCCGCCATTGATTGGTGCCTGGCCCAGAAACAGAGTGCCGGTGCCCATACCGCCACCCTCAACGCCGCCGAGGCCCAGTATCATCACCTCGGCGATGACCTGGTGCTGGGCATCCGGCTGGCCAGCCCGCTCACCTCCGCCGCCGAGCACCAGCTGCAGGCCCTGCTCACCGATATCCGCGCCGCCCTGGCGCGGATCGATCTCAACGAGCGGCTGGCGGACAGCCAGTTGCAGGCGGAGACCGACCGGATGCGCGCCGCCCTGCTCTCCTCGGTCTCCCACGACCTGAAGACGCCGCTGGCCACCATCATGGGGGCCGGCAGCACCCTGCTGGAATACGGGGACCGGATAAGTGCGGAGGACCGCATCGAACTGCTGCACTCGGTGCAGGACGAGGCGCGCCGCCTGCACGGCTATGTGCAGAACCTGCTGGACATGACCCGCATCGGCTCACCGGACTTCCAGTTGAAACGGGACTGGGTCGACCTGGCGGACCTGGTGGAGAGCGCCCGCCGCCGGCTCGACTCCTCCTGGCGCCAGCACAAGCTGCTGGTGCACTTCGATCAGCAGATCCCCCGGCTCTATGTGCACGGCGCCCTGATCGAGCAGGTGCTGGTCAACATACTCGACAACGCCTCCCGCTACTCACCGGCCGGCACCCCCATCGAGTTCAAGGTGATGCTGGCGGACCCCGACCTCATCATCGACATCATCGATATCGGGGTCGGCATCGCCGAGTCGGATCGGGACAAGATCTTCAACCTCTTCTACACCCAGCCGGTCGGCGACTGCGGCAGCCGCGGCACCGGGCTTGGCCTCGCCATTTCCCGCGCTATGATAGAGGTCCACGGCGGCCGTATCTGGGCATTCGCCGGCCCCAACGGCAACGGCACCTGCATGCGCATCTCCCTGCCGCTGGCCCTCAACGCACCGGCGGCCTGATGGTCGCCGCCCTTTTCAATCAGCAAACGGGAGGCTGAATGGCTCACATACTGGTCATCGACGATGAGGCGGCCATCCGCCGTTTTTTGCGGATCAGCCTGATCGCCGAGGGACATCAGGTGAGCGAGGCGGTCGGCGTCACCGAGGGGATGGCGCAGTATCGCCACCTCAACCCCGACCTGGTGATCCTGGATCTGGGCCTGCCGGATGGCGATGGTATCCAAATCCTGCACGCCATCCGCGAGCACCACGCCAATCCCGTGCTGGTGCTCTCGGCGCGGGACTCCGAGCAGGAGAAGGTGCGGCTGCTGGATGCGGGGGCCAACGACTACATGAGCAAGCCGTTCGGCGTCGGGGAGATGATGGCCCGTATCCGGGTGCTGCTGCGCCAGCGAGTCGGTGCCACCAGCGGCGAGTGTCGACACTTCCCCCACTGTGGCCTGACCCTGGATAGCAACAGCCACAAGGTGACCCTGCAGGGCGAGGAGATCCCCCTCTCCCGCAAGGAGTTCGCCCTGTTGCAGGCGCTGGTGTGCCACCCCGGCAAGCTGGTGCAACAGACCCAGCTGCTCATCGACATCTGGGGACCGAGCCACAAGGAGGACACTCACTACCTGCGCATCGTCATCGCCAGCCTGCGCAAGAAGCTGGGAGATAACCCCCAGCAACCCACCCTGATCGAAACTGAAGCCGGCATCGGCTACCGTTTTATCGGCAGCTGATGTTTCACGTGGAACGACGCCAACCGCAGCACAGGGCCAGCAGACCGCATCCCCCGAGCAGCAGCCCGAGATCCTGCAAGCTGGCGGCAACCGCCAACCCCAGGCTGAGCAACAGGTAGTAACCGAGCCCGAACAGGGCCCCGGCACTGCCCGCCACCTCCCGATAGGCCAGCAGCGCCTGGCTCAGCACATTGGGGATAGCCAGCCCGAACGCGATCACCACTCCCGTCATGGGCAGCAGAAACCAGAGCAATGCCTGACTGGCCCACACCAGCCAACCCGAACCCAGCGCCAGCACGGCGGCGAGCCGTATTAACGAGGCAGGCGTCCAGCCACGGCCCAGCAGACGCTTGTTGAGCAGGCTGCCCACCAGGGTCGCCAGCGCCAGCACGATGCCGGAGTAACCAAATTCCCCCGCGCTCAACCCCAGACTGGCAAACAGAAACGGCGCCAGGCTGTAGTAGCCGAACAGCATGGTGTTGAACAGGGCGACCAGGGCGGCGCTGCGCCACAAGCCGGTATCACGCACCATCCGGCAGGCCAGTGGCCAGAGTGCGACCCTTTGGGTGGTGGCCGGGCGGGTTTCCGGCAGTTGCCAGCAAGCCATCAGCAACAAGCCAATTGCCAGCGCCAGCAGGGCGCCGAATACCCCGAGATAACCCAAGCCATCAGCCAGCAGGCCACCGCTCACCAGCCCCAGCACAGGACTCAGGGAGAGCGCGATGCCCATCACCGAAAAGACCCGCGCCAGATCGCTGCCCTGATAGCTGTCGCGCAGCATGGTCTGGGTCACCACGGAACCCACGGCGGCGCCGAAGGCCGCGATGACCCGGGCCAGCAGCAGGGTTTCAAATTGAGTAGCCAGCAACGCCAGCAGGGTGCCGGCGCCATAGGTCAGCAACCCCGCCAGCATGGCGGGACGCCGCCCGATGAGATCGCACAGTCGGCCCCAGCAGACCACGCCCGCCGCAAACGCCAGAAAATAGACCGACAGGGTCTGGGACGCCTTCCACTCGCTCACCCGAAACTCAGTGGCGATATGGGTCAGCACCGGCCTGTAGATGGTCTCCACTATCTGGGGAAACATCATCAATCCGACCACCAGCCAGCGCGGTGGCAACCTGTTGTTCATGACACACCTCCTTCACAAGAGGTCGCCATTCTAGAGAGGGATAACATGTCCGATTACAATAAGGCGGACTATAAATAGCAAGAATCGGACACATGGCCTTTATTCTTCCCGATCACCCCTTTGATCCGGACCAGCACGACGGCAGCGCCATCGGTATTGCCGCCGCCCTCGGCTGGCACGACTCCGGCCGCCATCAGCACCAGCGCCACCAGCTGCTGTTCGCCCAGGCAGGCTGCATGACCATAGAGCTGGACGATCAGGTCTGCCTGCTGCCGCCGACGCGAGCGGCCTGGTTGCCAGCAGGTCTGCCCCACCGGGTGTTGATGCGCGGGGTAGTGGCCTATCGCTCCCTCTACTTCCAGCCGGAGCCCGCGTTGCCAAACGAGATGGCGGTGCTGGCGGTCAACCCGCTGCTGCGGGAGATCATCGAGCGGATGGCGCTCTGGCCCTGGGACAAGCCGGAAGCAGAGCAAACCTGCACACTGGCATTATTGAAAGAAGAGCTGGCGCAAGCGCCGCGGGAATCCTGGCAGTTGCCGCTGCCGTCAGACGGACGTCTGACCGGCTGGCTGCAGGAGATAAAGCGGGGTGACACCCTGCCCGATCGGCTCAACCGGCTGGCCGAACGGGTGGGTGCCAGTGACAAGACCATAGGCCGCATCTTCATGCGGGAGACCGGCATGAGCTACCAGGCCTGGCGCCAGCAGTGGCGACTGCTGCGGGCCATGGAACTGCTGGCCGAAGCCGAGCCCATCAGCCGGGTGGCCGCTGCCCTGGAGTTCGCCAGCGACAGCGCCTTCATCGCCTTCTTCAGGCAGCACACGGGGCAGACCCCCTTGCGCTACCTCAGCTCTCGGGATGAGTCGCATCGGCCGAGCTCGCCTCCACCACCAGGGTCTCCAGGGCCAGCGGCTTGAGGTTGTGGATGGCCTCTGCCACCACGTCATGGGAAGCCTGCTGCTGCAAGGCCAGCATCTCCTGCTGCAGGGCGGCGCTGTCCAGCTCGGGTCTGGGGTTCTCGGCGGCCATGGCATTCAGGCTCAGGCTGCTGGCAATCAGGGTAGCGATCAGGATCTTCATCTGGCGTGCTCCGGTGTGGTTGAGATGACCACATAACTATTCCAATAGTTGTGCCAGATTTATAACAACATGATTTTATTGATATAAATGATTTTTTGATGCTACCACCCCCCTTCCTGAATCGAATATTGGTTATTTTAAAACCTATAAATGGTTTTTTTTACCACCTCCATCATGGCAACCCTGTTCCACGTGAAACGCCCCGTTTTTTTGATCGACACCCGCTTTTGAAGTGAGCTATGGTGCTAGCTCCCCCCTTAACTGACTCTGGATTTGCCACCGAATGGAATTCTCCTTGTTCGGCGAGAAGTTCACTCGCCACGCCGGTATTACCCAACTCATGGACGACCTCAATCAAGGGCTGCTGAATCCCGACGCCATCATGCTGGGAGGCGGCAATCCGGCCCCCATCCCCGCCATGCTGGAACGCTTTCAGGCCGAGGCCAATACCCTGCTCGACAACGGCGAACTGATCAAGGCCATGGCCAACTACGATGGCCCCCAGGGCAAGGACAGGTTCACCAAGGCGCTGGCGACCCTGCTCAGCAAGGAGCTGGGCTGGGAGATCTCCGCCCGCAACATCGCCCTGACCAATGGCAGCCAGAACGCCTTCTTCTATCTGTTCAACCTGCTGGCCGGCGAGTTCGCCGACGGTCGCAAGAAGAAGGTGCTGTTCCCCCTGGCCCCCGAATACATCGGCTATGCCGACTCGGCCCTCTCGTACGATCATTTCGTCGCCTACAAGCCCACCATCGAGAAGCTGCCCGACGGCCAGTTCAAATACCACGTGGATTTCGAGAGCCTGCAGGTGGGCGACGACATCGGGGTGATCTGTGTCTCCCGGCCGACCAACCCCACCGGCAACGTGCTCACCGACGAGGAGATCGAGCACCTCGATCAGATCGCCCGTGACAAGGGGATCCCGCTGCTCATCGACAATGCCTACGGCGTGCCCTTCCCCGGCATCATCTTCAGCGACGCCAAGCCGTTCTGGAACGCCAACACCATCCTCTGCATGAGCCTCTCCAAGCTCGGCCTGCCGGGCACCCGTTGCGGCATCGTCATCGCCGACGAGAAGATCATCCGGGCCATCACCAACCTGAGCGGCATCATCAATCTGGCGCCGGGCAGCCTGGGTCCGGCCATCACCATTCCGATGATCGAGAGCGGTGACATCATCACCCTGAGCGAACAGGTGGTGAAACCCTTCTACCAGCAGAAAGCCACCTTCGCGGTCCAGCTGCTGCGCGAGGCCATTCCGGATCCGCGCTTCCACATCCACAAGCCGGAGGGAGCCCTCTTCCTCTGGCTCTGGTTCGAAAACCTGCCGATCCACTGCCAGGAGCTGTATGAGCGACTGAAGGCGAAGAACCTGCTGATCGTGCCCGGCCACTACTTCTTCCCCGGCATCGACGACCCCGAGTGGCGCCACAGCCAGGAGTGCATCCGCCTCAACTATGCCCAGAGCGAAGATCTGGTGCGTCGCGGCATCGCCATCCTGGCCGACGAGATCAACGCCCTCTACGCCGGTTGATTCCCCCTTCGGCATGAAAAAAAGAGGCCTGCAGATGCAGGCCTCTTTTCTATCAGGTGGTCAGCGATGTTGTTTAACCGGGCAGTGCCAGCTGATCGGGTTTGCCGATGGGGATGGCACGGGGCTTGAGCGCTTCCGGCAGCTCCCGGGCCAGCTCTATGGTCAGCAGACCGTGCTCCAGCCTGGCCCCCTGCACTTCCACGTGCTGGCTCAGCTTGAAGGCGAGCTCGAAGTCCCGCTCGGCGATCCCCTGATGGAGGAACTGGCGCTCGCCCATGGTGGCGACCTTGCGCCCCTTCACCTTGAGGGTACCGTTTTCGGTCTCCAGCTCCAGCTCATTGCGATCGAAACCGGCCACGGCAACCGTGATGAGGTAGCTGTCGTCATCCCGCTTTTCGATGTTGTACGGGGGGTAGGCCGAGGTCTTCTGATCGAACAGGCCTTCCAGCTCGCGGGCCATCCGCTCGAAGCCGACGGCATTGGAATAGAGATGAGAAAAATCGAGGTTACGCATGATCCTATCCTTCTATAAAGCAACAGGGTTTACTCTCCACGGGCCCGCCATCGGCACCCGGGAAACATCAGCAATGCAACGAGGTCAGGCTGTCAGCCGTTGATCTCGATCTTGCGGGGCTTCATCGCCTCGGGCACTTCGCGCACCAGGTCGATGTGCAGCAGACCGTTCTTCAGGTCGGCCCCCTTCACCCGCACATAGTCGGCCAGCTGGAAGCGACGCTCGAAGCCGCGTTCGGCGATCCCCTGATAGAGGTAGTTGCGCTCGGTGTCGGCCTGCTTGCTGCCCTTCACCGTCAGCAGATTTTCCTGGAAGCTCAGCTCCAGCTCTTCCTGGGTAAAGCCCGCCACCGCCATGCTGATGCGGTAGTCGCTGTCACCCAGCTGCTCGATGTTGTAGGGGGGATAGCCGGCATTGCCATTGCTGGCGGCAGATTCGATGAGAGTGGCCAGACGATCGAAACCGATGGCAGAACGATAGAGCGGAGAAAAGTCGATAGAACGCATAGTATTACCCTCTTGTGAGCGATAACGGATTGTTTGCCCTCCTGATGGACGGGCGCCTGGTCGAAACCTCTGTCGAGCGTTCCGGCCTTGTTATCTATATAGGGGCCAACATTTGGCTTTCAAGGGGTAAAAACAAAAGAAATGCAGGCCATCAAAAATGGCCCGATTAGATCGATAATAGGCCTGCGGGCCACTCATGATCCGTCCCTCATCCCTCCATACTGGCCGTGTCCCCAACGAGAAACCGGAGCACGCCATGAAGATTACCCAGGTTCGCAACGCCACCCTGCTCATCCACTACGCAGGAACCCGCTTCCTCATCGACCCCATGCTGGCCCCCAAGGGGAGCTACCCCGGCTTCGAAGGCATGGCCAACAGCCATCTTCGCAACCCCCTGGTCGAGCTGCCGCTGCCCATGGCGACCCTGCTGGAGGTGGATGCGGTGATCGTCACCCATGACCATCTGGATCACTGGGACGATGTCGCGAAAGCGAAGATCCCCAAGCACCTTCCCCTGTTCGTGCAGCATCAAAAAGATGCCGACACCATGAGGGGATGCGGCTTCGAGGATGTGCGCCTGCTGGGCGAGGTCGGCGAGTTCGCCGGCATCCGCCTGCAACAGACGGAAGGCCGACACGGCAGCGATACCATCATGGCCCTGCTGGGGGATCGCCTTGGCGAGGTCAGCGGAGTGGTCTTCTCCCATCCCGCCGAAAAGACCCTCTATCTGGCCGGCGACACCGTCTGGAATGCCCAGGTTGAACAAGCGCTGCACCGGCACCAACCCGAGGTTGTCGTCCTCAACTGCGGTGATGCCCAGGTGACGGGTCTGGGCGCCATCATCATGGGCAAGGAGGATGTGGCCGCCGTCTATCAGGCCGCCCCGCAGGCCACCCTGATCGCCAGCCACATGGAGGCGGTCAATCATGCCCTGCTGTCCCGGCGGGAGCTGCGCGACTACCTGGACAGCCAGGGGATGGCCGCCCGGGTAAGGGTGCCCGAGGATGGCGACACCATGGTGCTCTGAGCGGGGGGCCGGGCACCACATGGCTCTTCGGCTTTCTGTTGCTGCCCCGTATGATGGGGATCCGAGTGCAAAGGAGTTTGCCACCATGCCCCGTCCCCTCATCGTCGCCGTCATCACCTTCGATCGCTTCAGCCCCTTTCACTGCTCGGTGCCCTGCCTCATCTTTGGCGACAAGATGATGCCGGGCCAGTCGTTGTTCGAGCTGAGACTCTGCGCCGGGGATGACACGCGACAACCCGCCTCCTCCCAGGGCTTTCGCATGGAGGCCGACTATGGCCTGGAGGGTCTGCTGGAGGCGGATATCATCATCATCCCCTTCTGGCGCGATCCGGCCGAGCGCCCCGCCCAACCCCTGCTCGATGCCCTGGTTGCCGCCCGGATCAGGGGAGCCCAGATCGTGGGGCTCTGTCTCGGCACCTATGTGCTGGCCTATGCCGGCCTGCTGGACGGGCGCGGTGCAGCCACCCACTGGGAATTTGAACAGGAGTTCGTCCAGCGCTTCCCCCGGGTGCGGCTCGATACCAATGCCCTCTACGTCGACGACGACGGGCTCATCACCTCGGCTGGCACCGCCGCCAGCCTGGACTGCTGCCTCTATCTGGTTCGCCAGCATCACGGCAGCCAGATTGCCAACAAGCTGGCCAGGCGGCTGGTGGTGCCTCCCCACCGGGAGGGTGGCCAGGCCCAGTTCATCGAGCAGCCGGTACCCGCCTCCACCCGGGATGCCAGGATCAACCAGCTGTTCGATCACCTGCGCCTGCACCTGGCCGCGCCCCACACCCTGGACAGCCTGGCGGAACATTGCATGATGAGCCGACGCACCTTTAGCCGCCGCTTCCAGCTCGCCACCGGTCTCTCCCTCGGGGAGTGGCTGATGGCGGAGCGTCTGCGCCGCAGCCAGACGCTGCTGGAGTCCAGCTCCCACACCGTGGAACGCATCGCCGAACTGGTGGGGCTCGGATCTGCCACCATATTGCGCAAGCACTTTCGCGCCCGCTTCGGAGTGTCGCCGCGGGAGTGGCGCCGCACCTTTCGCGGTGACAGAGTCTAGGTCCCACATGTTTCACGTGGAACGCGCCCTTTTCCTTGCCCCAGAAAACAAAAAGCCGCTCACGAGGAGCGGCTTTTGATGGTTGTCGGACCGTCTGTTAGACGTCGAGGTTGGCAACCCGCAGGGCGTTGGTCTCGATGAAGTCGCGACGGGGCTCTACGGCGTCACCCATCAGGGTGGAGAAGAGCTGGTCGGCGCCGACTGCGTCGTCGATGGTGACGCGTAGCATGCGACGGGCTTCCGGATCCATGGTGGTTTCCCACAACTGCTCCGGGTTCATCTCCCCTAGCCCTTTATAGCGCTGGATGTAGATGCCACGCTTGCCTTCGCCCATCAGCCACTCGACCGCTTCAACGAAGCTGGCGACCGGCTTCACCTTCTCGCCACGCTTGATGTAACCGCCTTCCTCGATCAGGTTGGCGATCTCCTTGCCCAGGGAGACCAGCTGACGGTACTCGGAGGATTGCAGGAAGTCGTAGCTCAGCGGATATTCACGGTCGACCCCGTGCTGGCGTACCACGGCGTGGGGCACGAACAGGCTGCGCTCCTCGTCGCGGCGTACCTGCATCTGGTACTGGATACCGTGGTTGCTCTCGTTGAGCACGGCTTCCATGCTCTGGCACCAGGTCTGCAGATCGCTCTCGCTGGCCAGCAGGGTTTCGTTCAACTCAGGCTGATAGATCAGCTGGGTCAGCACGGCTTCCGGGGCGCGGCGGGACATGCGGGTGATGAGGTGAGTCACGGAGCGATGCTGGTTGACCAGACGCTCCAGCGCCTCGCCACCGATGGCCGGGGCAGACTCGTTGACGTGCAGGGTCGCACCGTCCAGCGCCATGGCGGTCTGGTACTGCAACAATGCGTCTTCGTCTTTCAGGTACTGCTCCTGCTTGCCCTTCTTCACCTTGTAGAGCGGCGGCTGGGCGATGAAGACATAGCCACGCTCGATGATTTCCGGCATCTGACGATAGAAGAAAGTCAGCAGCAGGGTACGGATGTGCGCACCATCGACGTCCGCATCCGTCATGATGATGATGTTGTGATAGCGCAGCTTGTCCGGGTTGTACTCGTCGCGACCGATGCCACAGCCCAGAGCGGTGATCAGGGTACCCACCTCCTGGGAGGAGATCATCTTGTCGAAACGGGCCTTCTCCACGTTCAGGATCTTGCCCTTGAGGGGCAGGATGGCCTGGTTCTTCCGGTTGCGACCCTGCTTGGCGGAGCCACCAGCAGAGTCCCCTTCCACGATGTAGAGTTCGGAGAGCGCCGGGTCTTTCTCCTGACAGTCCGCCAGCTTGCCGGGCAGACCGGCGATATCCAGCGCGCCCTTGCGGCGGGTCAGTTCGCGGGCCTTGCGGGCCGCTTCGCGGGCACGGGCCGCATCGATGATCTTGTTGACCACGATCTTGGCGTCGCCCGGGTTTTCCAGCAGGAAGTCCGCCAGCTTCTCACCCATCGCCTGTTCTACGGCGGTCTTCACCTCGGACGAGACCAGCTTGTCCTTGGTCTGGGAGGAGAACTTGGGATCAGGCACCTTGACGGAGATAACGGCAATCAGACCTTCACGGACGTCGTCACCACTGGCGGCGGACTTGGCCTTCTTGCTGTAGTCCTCCTTGTCCATGTAGTTGTTCAGCGTCCGGGTCAACGCGGTACGGAAGCCCACCAGGTGGGTACCGCCATCCCGCTGCGGAATGTTGTTGGTGAAGCAGTAGACCCCTTCCTGATAGGCGTCGTTCCACTGCATGGCGACTTCGACACCGATGCCGTCCTGCTCAGTGGTGAAGTGGAACACCTTGGGGTGGATCGGGGTCTTGTTCTGGTTCAGGTACTCGACGAAGGCCTTGATGCCCCCTTCGTAGCAGAAGTGCGCCTCGCGGCCGTCACGCTCGTCCATCAGACGGATGGAGACGCCGGAGTTGAGGAAGGATAGCTCGCGCAGACGCTTGGCCAGGATCTCGTAGTGGAACAGGGTGTCGCTGAAGATGGTCGGGCTCGGCCAGAAGCGGACTTCGGTCCCGGTACCGGTGCTGTCACCAATCTGCTTGAGGGGTGCCTGCGGCTCGCCCAGGTGATAGGTCTGCTCGTAGACATGACCGTTGCGGCGGATGGTCAGCAGCAGCTTGTCGGAAAGCGCGTTTACCACGGAGACGCCCACACCGTGCAGACCGCCGGACACCTTGTAGGAGTTGTCATCGAATTTGCCGCCGGCGTGCAGCACGGTCATGATGACTTCGGCGGCGGAGCGGCCCTCTTCCGGGTGGATGTCCACCGGAATGCCGCGACCGTTGTCGCGCACGGAGACGGAGCCGTCGGAATGGATCTTGACCTGGATATCGGAGCAGTAGCCAGCCAGAGCCTCGTCGATGGAGTTGTCGACGACCTCGAACACCATGTGGTGCAGGCCCGATCCATCGTCCGTATCGCCGATATACATCCCCGGGCGCTTGCGGACCGCATCCAGGCCCTTGAGCACCTTGATATTCGAGGAGTCGTAAGTATTTTCACTCATAGCTTACTCTCTGCCTTCTCTAACGTTTCGGAGATCTTGCCTTGTTCCACGTGGAACAGCTTGCAGTCACTCGCATCCATCATGTCTGCGAGCTGACCGGTATCGATGGCGGTGATGAACACCTGGGACGCGCACTGCTTCAGCCTTGCGGCCAGCAGACGACGTTTGTCGACATCCAGTTCAGAGGCAAAATCATCAATTAAAAAAATACAGCCGCGGCTGCTATGTTGATTCAAATAGAGCCCTTGGGCCAGCCGCATGGCACAGACCAGCAACTTCAGCTGACCCCTGGACAAAATATCCTGCGCGGGCACGCCGTTCGCCTTGAGCCGCACGTCCGCCTTCTGCGGACCGACCCCAGTGTACCCCAGCGAACGATCCCGTTCGAACCCCGCCTCCAGCAATGCGTCGAGGGGAGTGTCTTTTTCCCAGCCTCGATAGAATCCAAGACTGATATCGAACTCCGGCAGAAAATCTGCCGTCATCTCCTTGATCAGGGGTGTAATGGCCTGACAATAACTGGCGCGAAAACCCGCCAGCTCGCCACCCAGTCGCACCAGCTCCTGATCCCAGAACGCCAGTTGACGATACTGGGTGCTCTGGCGCAGCAAGGCATTGCGCTGCTTCAGCAGCCGACGCACCCGCCCCCAGAGGGAGAAGAAGGTCGGCTCCTGATGGAAAACACCCCAGTCGAGCCAGGCACGGCGGGCCTGGGGCCCACCGGTCAGCAGGCTGAAACCATCGGGGTGGATCAACTGTACCGGCAACAGCTCCGCCAGATCGGCCAGGCGCTGGGCCTGGGCACCGGCGATCTTGAGCTGGGTTTCGCCCCCCTTGTCCTTGGCAAGCCCGATGGGCACCTGACGCCCCTCCAGCTCGCACTGGGCAAACAGGGTAAAGGCCCGCTCGCCCTGGCGGATGACCCGCCCGGTCAAATGGGTACGAAACGAGCGGCCGAGACCAAGGTAATGAATGGCTTCCAGCACGCTGGTCTTGCCGCTGCCGTTGCTCCCGACCAGGATATTGAGGCCGGGAGACAGCGCGAGACTGGCGTGCTGAATGTTGCGAAAGTCGCTGAGCTGGAGTTTGACCAGGGACACGACTAGATCCGCATCGGCATCACCACATACTGGGCATCTTGGTTCTCAAAATCCTCAATAATGGCGCTGCTGATGGAATCGCTCAGGCTGATCCGGATTTGGTCACATTTTAACGTATTCAACACGTCCAGCACATAGGAGACGTTGAAGCCGATCTCCATCTCGCCAGCGGCGTATTGTACGTCAAGCAGCTCTTCGGCTTCTTCCTGTTCCGGGTTGTTGGCGGTGATGCGCAGCAGGTTTTCCTGCAGATTGAGACGCACCCCACGGAATTTCTCGTTGGAGAGGATGGCGGCACGGGCAAAGGCCTGGCGCAGATCCTCGCGACCGGCGATCAGGGCCTTGTCACTCCCCCGGGGGATGACGCGGCGCCAGTCCGGGAAACGGCCATCCACCAGCTTGGAGGTGAAAATGAAGCCATCCAGGGCGGCGCGCAGGTTGCTGCGGCCCACTTGCAGCCGTACCGGCTTGTCTTCCGCTTCCAGCAGGCGCACCAGCTCCAGCACCCCTTTGCGCGGCAGGATGACCTGATGATCGGGCAGCGATTCCCCCACCACTTCGCGGCGGCAGGTGGCCAGCCGGTGACCGTCCGTCGCCACGGTACGCAGGCCGTGTCCTTCGCTCTCGAACAGCATGCCGTTCAGGTAGTAGCGCACGTCCTGGCTCGCCATGGAGAACTGGGTCGCGTCGATGAGTTTTTTCAGCTCCAGCTGGCTGATGTCGAACTCGAGCACGGATTCCCAATCCTCGATGTTCGGGTATTCGGTCGCCGGCAGGGTCGACAGGTTGAAGCGGGAGCGGCCGGAACGGATGATGAGGCGCTCTCCCTCGGTGCTGAGACGGATCTCCGCCCCCTCCGGCAGACCGCGACAGATGTCCAGCAGCTTGCGCGCCGGCACTGTGGTGCGGCCATCCTGGCTGTCGCTGTTGAGATAGACCTGTCCGATCATCTCCACCTCGAGATCGGTCCCGGTCAGCGACAGCAGGCCATTGCTGACATCGAGCAGGACGTTGCCGAGGATGGGCAGGGTCGGCCGGCCACCCAGGGCACCGGACACCAGTTGCAGGGGACGTAACAGGGCCTCACGGCTAATTTCGAGCTGCATCTGTGCTCTCCGTTGTTATTGGGAGGAAAGGATTCGGATCAGGCTGGAACATGCAATCTGCATCTGTGCACTCCGTTCCGTTATCAGGAAGAAAGGGTACGGATCAGGTTGGAATAATCTTCCTTGATGTCGTGACTCTCTTCCTTCAGCTGCTCGATCTTGCGGCAGGCATGAAGAACCGTGGTGTGGTCACGGCCACCAAAGGCATCCCCTATCTCAGGCAAGCTGTGGTTGGTCAGCTCCTTGGCCAGCGCCATCGCCAGCTGGCGCGGGCGGGCAACGGAGCGGGAGCGACGCTTGGAGAGCAGATCCGCCAGCTTGATCTTGTAATACTCCGCCACCGTCTTCTGGATGTTGTCGATGGTGACCAGCTTCTCCTGCAAGGCCAGCAGATCGCGCAGCGCCTCGCGCACGAAGTCGATGTTGATGGCGCGGCCGGTGAAGTTGGCGTTGGCGATCACCCGGTTGAGGGCACCTTCCAGTTCACGGACGTTGGAGCGAAGCCGTTTGGCGATGAAAAAGGCCACTTCGTCCGGCAGATGGATCTGGTTCTCGTCCGCCTTGCGCATCAAGATGGCAACCCGGGTCTCCAGCTCCGGCGGCTCGATCGCCACAGTGAGTCCCCAGCCGAAGCGGGACTTGAGACGATCTTCCACCCCGTTGATCTCTTTCGGATAACGGTCCGAGGTCAGAATGATCTGCTGGTTGCCTTCAAGCAGGGCGTTGAAGGTGTGGAAGAACTCCTCCTGGGAGCGCTCCTTGTTGGCGAAGAACTGGATGTCATCGATGAGCAGGGCATCGACGCTACGGTAATAACGCTTGAACTCTTCAATGGCGTTATTCTGCAGCGCCTTCACCATGTCCTGCACGAACCGTTCGGAGTGCATGTAGATGACTTTGGCGTCTTTCTTGCGATCCTTGATGGCATTGCCAACGGCGTGCAGCAGGTGAGTCTTGCCAAGGCCAGTGCCGCCATAGAGGAACAGCGGGTTGTAGGCACCACCCGGATTGTCGGCCACCTGACGGGCGGCCGCACGGGCCAGCTGGTTGGACTTACCCTCGACGAAATTCTCGAAGGTATAGTTCACGTTGGTGTTGCTCTTGTGGTTTGGCTCGGGCTTGTTTTCGGCCTTGTTTTCCCAGCTCTTGGGAGAGTTATTCACAGGATCGACACCACGGGCCGGCGCCCTGGCGACCGCGACGGGATGAGGGCGATTGCCGATATCAAAACGCAGGGTGGGAGCGTCGGCTCCGCACAGCTCGTTGATGATGCCGTTGACCCGGAGCAGGTACTTGTCGCGTACCCAGTCCAGAACAAAGCGGTTCGGTGCATACAGGGTCAGAGTATTGTCACTCAACTCCGCTTGAAGCGGCCGGATCCACATGCTGAATTCTGCCGAGGGCAACTCATCTTGCAGCCGGTTAAGGCACTGCTGCCATAGCGAAGCAGTCACTCTAGACTCCCGTCAATTGATTAAGTAAAGACCGGCTATTCTACGTTTTTAGTGGCCGGATCTCCAGTTGCTGCCGCACGGATCCAGCAAATAAGATCCTTGACTTTCAAGGATCCAACGCCCCAGGATCCCATTTCATCCCCAAAGTTACCCACAGCCGGATATCGGCAATGTGGACAGAATGGCGCGCTGCAACCATAGTTATTTTATATAACCAAATATCATTTATTTTTTATATTTTATTCCAATAACATCAGCGCCAACCCGTGATTACAACTAAAAATACAGCACTACAGAGAGAGGAATCCCCATGAAATCCACCATCAAACTGATTTCCGGCGCCGCCATTCTGCTGGCCAGCCTGTCCGGCCAGGCCATCGCCCAGGAAACCATCAAGGTCGGCATGTCCGGCAAATATTTCCCGTTCACCTTCGTCAAGCAGGACAAGCTGCAGGGCTTCGAAGTGGACATGTGGAACCAGATCGGTGAGCGCACCGGCTACAAGGTCGAGTTCGTGACCGCCAGCTTCTCCGGCCTGTTCGGCATGCTGGAAACCGGCCGCGTCGACACCATCTCCAACCAGATCACCATCACCGACGAGCGCAAGGCCAAGTACGCCTTCTCCCAGCCCTATGTCTATGACGGTGCCCAGATCGTGGTCCGCAAGGGCAACAACACCATCCACGGCATCAAGGATCTGGAAGGCAAGAAGGTCGCCGTCAACCTGGGCTCCAACTTCGAAGAGCTGCTGCGCAAGAACGACCCCAACAAGAAGATCGACATCCGCACCTATGACTCCGCCTTCGAGCAGGATGTCGCCCTGGGCCGCATCGACGCCTTCGTGATGGACCGCGTCTCCACCGCCCAGCTGATCAAGGAATCCAAGCTGCCGCTGCAACAGGCCGGTGCACCGTTCGAAACCATCGAGAACGCCCTGCCCTTCCTGAAGACCCCGGAAAAGCAGGCCGTGCTGAAGAAGGTTGACGATGCCCTCACCGCCATGCGCAAAGACGGCACCCTGACCAAAATCTCCGAAAAATGGTTCGCAGCGGACATCACCAGCAAATAAATGATGGAATTTGACCTCGAGTACACGCTAGGGCTGTTTCCCATTCTGCTCAAATACCTGAGCACCACGATGGAAATGGCCCTGTGGGGATTCGTATTGGCACTCGTACTGTCGCTGATCCTGGCGATAGTACGGGTCTTTCGCGTTCCTGCAATTCACTGGCTGGCGATGCTCTATATCTCGTTCTTCCGAGGTACACCCCTGCTCGTCCAGCTGTTCCTGCTCTACTACGGGCTGCCGCAACTCTTCCCCATCTTCGTGGGAATGGATGCCTTCACCGCCGCCATCATCGGCCTGACCCTGCACTTTGCCGCCTACATGGCCGAGTCCATCCGGGCCGCCATCCTCGGCATCCACAAGAGCCAGATGGAGGCCGCCCTCAGCATCGGCATGAGCCGGCTGCAGGCGATGCAACGGATCATCCTGCCGCAGGCTGCACGCATCGCGACACCTTCGCTGATGAACTACTTCATCGACATGATCAAGAGCACCTCCCTGGCGTTTACCCTGGGAGTGGCGGAGATCATGGGCAAGGCGCAGATGGAGGCCTCTTCCTCCTTCAAGTTCTTCGAGAGCTTCATGGCGGTGGCACTGGTCTACTGGGTCGTGGTCATCTTCTTCACCCGCCTGCAGCACCTGCTGGAAGTGCGGCTCAACCGTGCTTATTAAAGGAGGCCAGTCATGATCAAGCTAACCGGCCTCTCCAAGGCCTATGACGGAAATCAGGTGCTGAACAGCATCGATCTTGAGGTGAAAAAGGGGGAGATTGTTGTCATCATCGGCCCCTCCGGCACCGGCAAGTCGACTCTGCTGCGCTGCCTCAACCTGCTGGAAACCCCGGATGCCGGCCGACTCGCCATCGACGACCTGCAACTGGATCTGGCCAAGGCCAGCGACCAGCAGGCCATCGAGCTGCGCAAGCGCGCCTCCTTCGTGTTCCAGAACTACGCCCTGTTTGCCAACAAGACGGCGCTGGACAACATCGCCGAGGGGCTGATCACCGTCTGGAAGCAGCCGAAGGCGGAGGCCCGCGCCACCGCCCTTGGCATCCTCAAGGATATCGGCCTCGCCGAGAAACAGGATGCCTACCCGGCCTCCCTCTCCGGCGGCCAGCAACAGCGCGTCGGCATCGGCCGGGCCATGGCGGCCCACTCCAAGGTGATCCTGTTTGACGAGCCCACCTCCGCCCTCGATCCCGAGTGGGTCGACGAGGTGCTGGGCCTGATGAAGCAGCTCGCCCGCCAGCACCAGACCATGGTGGTGGTGACCCACGAGATCGAGTTCGCCCGTGATGTCGCCGATCGGGTGATCTTCATGGAAGGAGGCAGGATCGTGGAGCAGGGCCCGCCGGATCAGATATTGGTCGATCCGCAGGATCCCCGTACCCGGGAATTCCTGCGCAAAGTACTTAAATAGCTCTCTCTTTGGCGGCTCTGCCGCCTTTTTTCTTGAGGGATCCTTGTTTAACCCCGGGTTGCCAGTATAATTCGGGGCCCTTGATCCTCCGGATCCTGCCAGATTATCCCGCTCGGTCGACGAACGGGGCGAGATGGAAAGGAACGGCGGATTGACGAGAAGCTGAACTCTGTTTAGAATTCGGCCTCTTTTGCTAGTCGTCACACGCTATAGCTGGCGCGTCGGCTAAGTGTGACAATCAAAACTGTACAGAAATACGGAATCGAATCATGAAACGTACTTTTCAACCGTCCAACCTGAAGCGCAAGCGCTCTCACGGTTTCCGCGCTCGCATGGCTACTGCCAACGGCCGCAAAGTTCTGGCCGCTCGTCGTGCCAAGGGTCGTGCCCGCCTGGTAGTCTAATGCCTACCCAGCACACCTTCTCTCGGGAGTTACGTCTGTTAACTCCCGAACACTTCAAACGCGTTTTCGCCGAGCCTGTCCGGGCCGCTTCTCCGCAAATTACGCTTCTTGCTTGCCCCAACTCCCTCGAACACCCCCGTCTTGGCCTCGCCGTGCCCAAAAAGGCGCTCAAGCGTGCCGTCTGGCGCAACCGTGTAAAACGAGTGGTTCGGGAAAGTTTTCGCCTCAATCAAGCCAATCTGCCCGCTATCGACATCGTCGTGATCGCCAAGGGTGGCGTGAAGGAGATGGACAACGAAGCGCTGTTCAAGTTACTGGAAAAGCTATGGCGCACTCTGTCACGCCGTTGCAATGGGTAGCAATCAAACTGATACGCCTGTATCAGCTAATCATTAGTCCCCTGCTCGGGCCGCGCTGCCGTTTCACCCCGACTTGTTCCCAATTTGCGATAGAAGCAATCCGACTTCACGGTTTCATAAAAGGCGTTTGGTTAGCCAGCAAACGTCTATTAAAATGCCATCCCTTATCCGAGGGTGGTTATGACCCGGTTCCGCAACCAAAGCGAAGAAACTGAAGACTATGGAATCACAACGCAATTTACTCCTGATCGGTTTGCTGTTCGTGAGCTTCTTGCTCTGGCAACAGTGGGAGTCCGACAAGGCTCCGAAGCCGGCCCCGACTACCGTGGCCCAAACCGAACATTTCGTACCTGAAGCCGGTCAGACCGGTGATATTCCTCAGGTTTCCGAGCAAGCAAATGGTAACGCCGCGCGCAAGCTGATCACCGTCTCCTCCGACGTGCTCAAATTGACCCTGGACACCCAGGGCGGTGACATCGTATCTGCCGAACTGCTGGCTCACAAGCTGGAAGAAGGCAAGGAACAGCCGTTCACCCTGCTGACCAGCCAACCTGCACACCTCTATGTGGCCCAGAGCGGTCTGGTCGGTCGCAATGGTCCGGACAGCCAGGCCCAGGGTCGTCCCACCTATGAAGCCGCCCAGACCAGCTATCAGCTGGCCGATGGTCAGGATCAAGTCGTCGTTCCGATGACCTGGACCGACAGCAAGGGTGTGGTCTTCACCAAGGAGTTCGTGCTCAAGCGCGGTGATTACGCCGTGGGCGTCGACTACAAGATCGACAACAAGTCTGCCGAGCCGGTCCAGGTACAGTTCTACGGTCAGCTGAAGCAGACCATGACCACGCCGAAGGATCAGGAAGGTCATGCCATGGTGGCCAGTGCCTACCGTGGTGGTGCCTTCTCCAGCGAAGACTCCCGCTACAAGAAGTACACCTTCGACGAGATGAAGGATGCCGACCTGAACAAGACCACCCAGGGTGGTTGGGTCGCCATGCTGCAGCACTACTTCGTCTCTGCCTGGGCCCCGAATGCCAACGACACCAACAGCTTCTACAGCCGCGTGATCCCGGGCAAGGACCAGGCCATCATCGGCTACAAGGCGCCGCTGGTTGACGTCGCTGCCGGCCAGCAGGCCGAAGTGAGCGGCAAGCTGTGGATCGGTCCCAAGCTGCAGGATCAGATGGCCAAGGTGGCAAACCACCTGGATCTGACCGTCGACTACGGCTGGCTCTGGTTCATCGCCCAACCGCTGCACTGGCTGCTGACCGTGTTCCACGGTTTCGTCCAGAACTGGGGTCTGGCCATTATCATGCTGACCCTGCTGGTGCGCGGCATCATGTTCCCGCTGACCAAGGCCCAGTACACCTCCATGGCCAAGATGCGCATGCTCCAGCCCAAGCTGGCTGCGCTCAAGGAACGCTTCGGTGACGATCGCCAGAAGATGTCCCAGGGCATGATGGAGCTGTACAAGAAGGAGAAGGTCAACCCGCTGGGCGGCTGCCTGCCCATCCTGGTACAGATGCCCATCTTCATCGCCCTCTACTGGGCACTGATGGAGTCTGTCGAGCTGCGCCACGCGCCGTTCGTCCTGTGGATCACCGACCTGTCGGTGAAGGACCCCTTCTTCGTGCTGCCAATCCTCATGGGTGCCTCCATGTGGTATCTGCAGAAGATGAGCCCGACCACCATCACGGACCCGATGCAGCAGAAGGTGATGCAGTTCATGCCGATCATCTTCACCTTCATGTTCCTCTGGTTCCCGGCAGGTCTGACTCTGTACTGGCTGGTGAGCAACGTCATCTCCATCATCCAGCAGACCATCATCTATCGTCAGCTGGAGAAGAAAGGCCTGCACTCACGCAACTGATGCGCAGCCCATCTTTCCTGATGACAAAAGAGGCGGCCTTCGGGCCGCCTTTTTTATTACAATGTCCCCCACCCTCTTACTCATTCAGCCAACCAGCGAGTCAAGCAAGATGACAACAGATACCATCGTGGCCCAGGCCACCGCCCCCGGCCGTGGCGGCGTCGGCATAGTCCGCGTCTCCGGCCCTGCCGCCGAGCGGGTCGCCGAGATAGTGCTCGGCAAGCTCCCCAGGGTGCGTTATGCCGAATATCTGCCGTTCAGGGACGAGCAGGGCCAGGCGCTGGATCAGGGCATCGCCCTGCTGTTCAAGGCCCCCAACAGCTTCACTGGCGAAGACGTGCTGGAGCTGCAGGGCCATGGCGGCCCCGTCATTCTCGACATGCTGATCCGCCGCATCCTGCAGATCGACGGCATCCGCCCCGCCCGCCCGGGCGAGTTCAGCGAGCGCGCCTTCCTCAACGACAAGCTGGATCTGGCCCAGGCCGAGGCCATCGCCGATCTCATCGAAGCCTCCAGCGAGCAGGCCGCCCGCAGCGCCATGCACTCCCTGCAGGGGCAGTTCTCCGGCAAGGTGCAACAGCTGGTGGAGAGCCTCACCCGGCTGCGCATCTATGTGGAAGCGGCCATCGACTTCCCGGATGAAGAGATCGACTTTCTCTCCGACGGCAAGGTGGCGGGTGACCTCTACGCCATCATGTCCGAGCTGGACGACGTGCGCAGCGAGGCCAAGCAGGGTGCCCTGCTGCGAGAGGGGATGAAGGTGGTGATCGCCGGTCGTCCCAACGCCGGCAAATCGAGCCTGCTCAACGCCCTCGCAGGCCGCGAGTCCGCCATCGTCACCGAGATCGCCGGTACCACCCGCGACGTGCTGCGCGAGCACATCCATCTGGATGGCATGCCGCTGCACATCATCGACACCGCGGGCCTGCGCGATACCCAGGACAAGGTGGAACAGATCGGCATCGAGCGCGCCTGGGCCGAGATCGAACAGGCCGACCGGGTGCTGTTTATGGTGGACGGCACCACCACGGATGCCGTCGACCCCCACGACATCTGGCCGGAATTCGTTGATCGGTTGCCAAAAAACATCGGCCTCACCGTGGTGCGCAACAAGGCGGACCTGACCGGCGAGGATCTGGCACCGAGCCAGGAGCAGGGCCATGCCGTCTATCGCATCTCCGCCAAGACCGAGCTGGGGCTGCCCGCACTGCGCGAGCACCTCAAGGCCTGCATGGGCTTCCAGGGCAACACCGAAGGGGGCTTCATGGCCCGCCGCCGCCACCTAGACGCACTGGAGCGCGCCGCCGAACGGCTGCTGGTAGCCAGGGAGCAGCTTGAGGTCTATGTGGCTGGTGAACTGGTGGCCGAGGAGCTGCGCCTGGCCCAGGAGTCCCTGTCCGAGATCACCGGCGAGTTCAGCTCCGACGATCTGCTGGGCCGCATCTTCTCCAGCTTCTGCATCGGCAAGTAAGTCCGCAGAGCAGGCAATGAAAAGCCCGGGTTCATCCCGCAATGCTGATCAGTTAAGGATCCATTGACCGATCCTTCTGCTGTAGGACAATCCGGAACCAATCACTGGTTCCGGATTTTTTATGTCTATTGCAAACGATCTGAACGATGTTGTTGAGGCATCTGGCGACATGCTGGCTCGGCTGGCCATTTTTGCCGACCATATTCCCGACGAATGGATTACTGCCGCTGCCGCCTTGTCTGAAAAGGCCACTATCCGCCG
>NZ_JAGKRH010000049.1:0-19533 GCF_017939245.1 Aeromonas sp. PrichA-15
ATCGCAGCTTCAAGGATTACGACGACATCCTTGATGCCTGCACATCGGCCTGGAAGCACTTTATTGCCGATGTGGAGCGGGTGATGTCACTTTGTAGCCGAGATTGGATAAAACTGACCTAATGTTTAATCCGATTGGTATAACCAGCCCGCCCCGTTCTCACCAAGGGCTGCCCCCCTCGCCACACAAAAAATCGGGCGGGCACCAGGCCCGCCCTCAGGCGTTACAGGGAGTCACTGATCGTCGAGAGGGTCATAGTCCTGCCAGCTCTCGTCATCCAGCTCCTCCAGCTCGTCTTCCCAGAATTCCGGCTCCCAGTCATCATCGAGATCGAAATCAGGCGTCTGCGTACCCATGCTCATTCTCCTTGGATAGTGCACCGGCCTACAAAGTCTATCCAGAATAATGGGGCTCGCAATTGGCTCCATTTAAAGCTCCCCCCCCCAGCGTGCGCCCCGCAATTTTCACCTGCGTGATGGCCTCGCAGCATCCACCACCTGCTCCAGTCCGATCTCAGTCACCGCCTGGGCTGGCGGGCAAATCCCGCGCCAGTCGCCGCTACGCCAGTTGACGACGCGCCAGCGGGCACATCACCGAATGCACCCTGCAGTTGCACGTTGCGCAGGATGAAAGGCATTACACTGGTGGGCAGATCGAAGCCGCCCGCTAGACCGCAGACCGCAGACCGCAGACCGCAGACCGCCATAGTTCATCTGGGCCAGCAGCTTGGCCAGCTCCAGCAATTCGCTGCGCGGCACTATGTGACTCGCTCCCAAGGCGGTCAGTATGGCCCGCCTGCTCTTTGTGGCGACCGGTCAGGGCAGCCACCTAATAACCAAGGGCCGCCAGCAGGGACACGGCTGTGAGACCAACGGTGCCGTTGCACATGGCCTGGTGTTGATCCAGCCCGGCGGGCAAGGGCAACAGCCAGTCAGCCTTGAACATGTGTGCCTCTCTATGGGTGAAGGGGTAACATTCACTCGATCTCATCATCGGCGATCACGCCCGCGACTCTGGCATTAAGCTGCCAACGCAGCAATGCCGGATAAGCCTGCATCCGCTGCCGCTGCACCTCATCGATCGGCTGTACGGCCTCACCCAGATACCAACTCTCTCCTGGGACCCAAAGATACCTGACCGGATTGCCAGTCAGGGGGTAGGCACCATTAGCATCAATCCAGACCGTCTCGTTGTAACCAAACGCCCGCGTCGGATCGTCCTGTGGCGCCAACAAATTACGTCCACCGAGCGCCTGGTAGGGTACGTCCGAGAGGCTGAAGGCGTAGAGCGTCGGGAAGATGTCCTTGTGGGAGCCTGGGCGCGCCGACTCAAAACGCCAGGGCACCCGATCCAGAATGGCTTTCGGCACATAGAGATAGAAAGGCACCGCCCGGTCGAGCATCTGCTCGGCAGGATAATAGGCCTTGACCCTACGCATCTGATGATCGCCAGTGGCGGCGATCAGGGTATGGGTACCTAACGCGGATTTTTTGATATCGGCCACGAAACGCCCAAAAGCATCCGCCGCATATTGGTAGGTACGTAAGATATTCAGCTGATCAATCTGGCCATCTTCGGCGTGACGTCGCACCCCGTCGGTCACGGCCACCGGCTGCGGTACATAATGGGACGGCACTACATAAGGGGGATGGTTGGTCACAGTCAAAATACTGATGAAAAGCGGCTGCTTGGCCTCTTTAAGCAACTGCTCGGCTAGTCGGTAAGCATATTCGTCAGGCAATCCCCAATCCGTCAACTCTTTCGCTGATTCGGGATACATTTCCATCAAGGTATTCTGGTCGTATAAGGCATCAACCCCTTGCACCGGTAAATAATTGACTAGATTGCGCCACATCATATTACCTGGCGAGATGAAGATAACGCGGTAACCCGCCTGTTTATAAATAGAGAATGGCGTACCGGTTAGCGCCTTGGACTGTGCCGAAGAGTGGCTAAGGTTCTCCATGGGGCTATGGAAAAACAGCGCAGCCAGAGACGGAGCGGTGCCATTCCCCTCCGACACGAAACGCTTAAATACGAAATCCTGCCGGAACGGCTCGCGCAAACTGCCCAGCAGATCGTTTTTACCCGGCTCATCCAGTGCCAGCATATTGCTGCCAAAACTCTCCATCAGACTCATCACCACATGGGGTTTGTGGTCAGCAAGCCATGTATTGATCGGGGTCCGTCCTGCTAATGAATCAAGCCCAGCGGCCTTAAGCAGTCTTATTTTTTCGGCGGCATCGACTATCTCAAACTGAATATCAGCCTGATAATCCTTGATGGCCCAATCAATCGCCATCAAGCCATTGGGCGTCAATTTATTGAGCACCGTCAGGTCAGAAACCTGAGCATTGGCACGACGAAGAGGGAAAGTCCCCACGCTACCCCGTGCGGCAACGGCGATCAGGATGACCGAAAGAACCAACACCACCCAGAACAGGGCACTCGGCCAAGGCCGCAGCGTCATGGATCGGACACGATAACTGAACCAGACAGGAGGAAGTGCCAACAGGGTAGCGGCGATACCCCCTTTAATAACCGGATAGTCCTGCCACATATTGGCCAACACGGCGCAGGTATCATCGTCAACCAGACCAAAGGCGAACACATCGATATGGTTGTGATAGGTCTGGTAATAGAAATAATTGCCGATTGCAACGCTAGCCACAATAAATGCCACCCACCCAAACCACAGCGGCAAACTGCGCCACAGATATCCCCAGCCCTTGCTCCAACCGGCAAGTCCCAACCCGAACAACAGGAAAGGCGCGACCGCCATCCCCGCGATACGCAGATCATAGCGCAACCCGGTGACCCACATCCTCAGCAGATCGTCCCCCTTGTCGGCCACCAGATCGGACTCGACGAAGGAGTTATACATTACGACTCGCGCCACCATAAGGATTAATGTCAACCAGATAAGTTGAGGCCAAAGTATGGGTAATAATTGTTGAAGGCGGCGTTGATACATTATTATTATTGACTCATGTTATTGGATATGAATTTTAAAAAAACAATTATATCAATATGTTAATTCTTTTCGCCAACTAACGTTCTTGGATACCTCTCGTGCGGGGCAGCCTACCGCGACAGTATTTCCCTGAACCTTATTAGTGACAACAGAATTTATTCCAATAACACAACCATCCCCAATATCCCCCCCCTTTAGAACAACAACGCCATCGGCCAACCATACTTTATTACCAATTGTTATATTTTTTGCATAATTCATCCTTTCTCCACTTCTAATAATATCATGCCCATCCGACGTCATTACCTTCACATTCCTTGAAAACATACAGTAATCACCTATCGTCAAACTAATATCTCTTTCACGACAAGAAAGGTATGTATTCTCGCCAACAACCGTATTGGCACCAATATTTATATGGCAATTAATACCATCAATCTCTATGTTAACCCCCCTTAGATTTACATCAGGATGGAGTGTCAGCGAACAGCCATGTCCCTTTAGGGATATTTTGCATCTTCTCACCCGTACTCGCCCAGAAATATTTATTTCATTTCCAGGCTGACAATAAATTTTATTCCTAAGCCATAGGCGGATTTTGTTCAAAAAAAACGACACATGAACCTCAACATATTGTAAATGAAAATAACATTCAAACCAGAATAAAATATTTTATCATAATTGTGTTTTTTTATAATCACATGATGTTAGATATATTACCGCTGAGTATAATATTATTACATAAATTATTCCTGTATGTATTAATGGTACATCTGTTAATCCTGCAATAAGGCACACACTACTAATTGAAATACACAAAAAACCCTGTGGGGTACATTGCAACCCATACAGTAAATAAGGTGACATAAAAATAACGAAAACTATTAATAAGCCAGGCACACCATAGCGCACATAGCTATCAAGATATTGATTATGATAGTGTGCATTTTTAAATGAGAGAACTGCACTGGTTATCACACCTTGTTGATATTGCTGCTCCATTATATTTTGGTAGCCTTTGGTACCCACTCCCATCAAGGGGTGAGCTTTGATTATTTCTATCGCTGAGTGCCATAACTGAAGCCTGATACCGATAGATGTATCTTTATTACCCGCCGATATTTGTGTGATTTCTTGCCTGGTTTCATCAACTCTTTGTTCAATCGCGGGAATTAAAGATAGCAACACTAACATGGCTAATGCAACGACCGCCATTGAGGCCATACGGCGCACAGTCCATTTTTTCAATTGGTAACACACCAATATAATCGCAGTAAAAATAAGTGCTAGCCAACCCCCCCGCACCTCGCTCATGACGATTGCAAAGACTGAGCCAATAATAGACAACCATACCAATAAATTTACATTTCTGTTTTGATTATTCAGAACAGTATAGATGGCGATTAACAATGTAATGGCAACGTATAATGCAAATGGAATTTGATTAATGACACCACCAACCCTTCTGATATCCAACACCGCATACTCATAGAGCCCCACAGCACCAGCAACACAACCACCAAATAATATCACCAACAATACCATCTGCTTTTGTATCCTATGCCAAGGCACAACAAGCAGGTAAAGCAGTGATACTAAAATAGCACGAGGGGCACTAAATACCTCTCCACGAAAAATATGGTAACCAGCAAAAACAACTGCAATTAGGATCCAAAAAAACATTATCCTCTTTATTTCAGGGTTATTTAAATTTGACCATAATATCTTTCTAGCAGTAAATAGAGAAATTATAAACATAGCCACTACAAGACGAGAGATATAATGTTTCCCATCCTCAGTATTAAATGCCAAGCATGATAATATCAACATTGGCAAGAGATAATAAGCATGCAACATATAGCTTACAATCTTTTTGTTTTTACAGATGGTGATCATAATCCATCTTTTCCTGTCTTTCTAAGATAGGCAAGCTTAATCATTATCTTTTTATAGAGTGTATACAGCTCTCGGCTTGGTTTCCTGTACCAGGCTGTTTTAGAAAATCCAAGTTGGACTGTTGTAGGCACAACCTCATCATGAGCAACAATGCTAGGCTCAATAGCATAAGAGGTCATATTATGTAGATAGGCTAACCCAACAAAACAATCTACAGGCAATGACCACCTGTGTTTGATTAATTTAGCAGCGGATTTTGGTGAGATTGCATAGCCCCTCATTCCCCCAAAATTATCTTCCATCATCAATATTTTGTAATTTTCTCGCACGGATACCAGCTGTGTTTTCCCACGAATGACAGGCTCCAGCCTAATAAATCCAAATTTATTTACATCATCAGCAATCATATTAATTGTCTTCTTAAAGGATGGGAGCAAAATAGCATCATCCTCTAACACCACAATGGATTGATTGATGGCAACACTATGCATCCAGAGTAAATAGTGACTGGCATAACAACCCATTTCACCACGCGTCGGCATTTTGCCACTGGTCAACCATAAACATTTTTTATAATTATAATCAGCAAAAAGTGGGTGCTCAAACTGACCATCTACCGCATCAAAAAATTCAAAATCAACACCGTGACTAGCCATTTGCTCGATGACTCGTTGGCGTCTGGCTGGTGAACGCTTGAGACTAATGACATAAATTTTCATTTGATGACTAACCTTCTAAAGGCATCATTATCCCGAGTTTTTCTCCATAACCAAAATACATCGGAATAGAGGGAAATAACAATACGGAGGAAATAGAATAGGATTTAAACATTGAAATGGTAGATTGTGACCACCACATAGAGATAAGTGAGGTATATATTTGTGATTTAGAAAAGCAGAAGGCTCTCTTTGGTATATCGGCAAACAACATCAAGATAACCCTTGGTATATATCAATCAACAAATCCAGATGCAGGGACATATCAAATTTTTGCTCGGCCCGCTCGCGAGCCAATTTCCCCAGGCGCTCACTTAATTCAGGGTCTCGCAGCAGTACCTTGATCTGCCCAGCGATAACTTGCGGTTGCAATGGCTCGGCCAATAAACCCACACCACCAAGCACCTCTGGCACGGCACCGGTAGTGGCCCCGACGATCGGTTTACCGGCGGCCATCGCCTCGATCACGGTGAGGCCAAATGCCTCGTTGTGAGAAGGGATCACCACCACATCCATCGCCTGCAACATGCGGGCGGTATCTCGTCGGAAGCCGGAAAAATGCACCGCACCACCGAGTTGACGTTGGGCAATGTCGCACTCCAGCTCAGTGACGAAGGGCTCATCAGCCCCCTCGGTGGCAAGCGTCCCCCCCACCAGCAGCAGTTGAAGGTCGGGGAATTCGGTACGCAGCAGGGCAAAGGCCTCAAGCAGCTCACGCTGCCCCTTGCCGGGACTGAAACGGCCGACCATCCCGATCAGCGGGCCAGTGGGAATACCCAGCTCACCGCGAATAAGGGCTGGCTCTTCCTCGCAAGAGGTCAACTCGGTGCCCAGCCACAGCCGCTGAATACGCTCTGCGGGGAGCGGCAAGGCGGCGCGATTGCGCCTCAGTGTCTCGTCGCTGATGGAGAGCACCCTATCGACCTTGCCGTAGATCCAGCGATGCAACGGATCCTTCTTAGGTCGTTTTGAGCCCATATGCTCGGTGAAAATGAGGCGAAACGAGGAAATAGTGCCAAGTAATGCGGCCAACAGCAGATCGCTGGACTTGTGGCAGTGCACGATCTGGATGCCGCTTTGCTTCATCCAGCGCAGCAGCGCAGGCAGGCGCAAGATGGCCTGATTGCGTGATGCCGCCTCAAACACCTCAAAACCAGCGGCCTTCATATCTGAGGCAACTCGACTACCTGCCAGTGCCAACCCGAACACACGCCAACCTCGCTCTACCAGCCCCTTGCCGACCCGGATAGGGTACATCTCCAACCCCCCCCAACCCTGAGAAAGGCAGATCTGCAATACACTACCCGGCGCAACCACATTTGCCGGAGCGTTCATCGGTTCAACCAGGCCATGTAATCGGCCACGCCTTCGGCCACAGTCTTGAACTCGCCGTCATAGCCGACGCCGCGCAACTTGGTGAGATCCGCCTGGGTGAAGCTCTGGTAGCGACCCTTGAGGTGATCCGGGAAGGGAATGTATTCGATGGCGCCTTTCTGGTGATGCCTGATCACGGCTTCCGCCACGTTCTGGAACGGCTCAGCCCGGCCGGTGCCGCAGTTGAAGATGCCGGAGTGCTGCGGATTCTGCCAGAACCAGAGGTTCACCTTGCAGACGTCGTCCACGTAGATGAAGTCGCGCATCTGGCCGCCATCCGGGAAGCCGTCACAGCCCTCGAACAGCTTGGGATTGTCACCCTGCTTCACCTGGGTATTGAGGTGGAAGGCCACGGACGCCATGGAGCCCTTGTGCTGCTCGCGGGGACCATAGACGTTGAAGTACTTGAGACCCACCACCTGGGAGTTGATCTCCGGCATCCAGCGACGCACGTACTGATCGAACAACTGCTTGGAGTAGCCGTAGACGTTGAGGGGCTGCTCGAACCTGGGATCTTCGATGAAGTTGTCGTTGCGCCCGCCATAGGTCGCGGCGGAAGAGGCGTAGATGAAGGGGATATCCCGTTCGATGCAGTAGTGGAACAGATCCTTGGAGTACTCGTAGTTGACCTCCATGATGAACTTGCCGTTCCACTCGGTGGTCGCGGAACAGGCGCCTTCGTGGAAGATCACCTCGATGCCGTCATCCCACTCCTCGAATTCGTCACCGGAGACGATCCGCGCCTGGAACTCGTCCTTGTCCATGTAGTCGGCGATGGTGAGGTCGACCAGGTTGACGAACTTGGTGCCGTCGGTCAGGTCATCAATGACCACGATATCGGTCCGTCCTTGAGCGTTCAGCTGCTTGACCAGATTGCTGCCGATAAAGCCAGCACCGCCAGTTACTACGATCATGGAGTTTGCCTCGCGTACGTTGTGGCCCCGTGTGACTGCCTGTTAAAGCTGTGTATAGTGGGCCAATTTGAAATTGCCGAAAAGTTTATCACGGGCCGCAAGGGGATTCGACCTCGATGACTTTTCCCCTTCGGGCCCGGCAGAGGGACCAGCGATGAAGACCAGAGACAGGATCATCCACAGCGCCACCGAGCTGTTCAACGATCAGGGCGAGCGCAACATCACCACCAACCACATTGCCGCACACCTTGGCATCAGCCCGGGCAACCTTTACTACCACTTCAGAAACAAAGAAGACATCATCCACTCCATCTTCGATCAGTACGCCCGCCACCTGAGCGACAGCTTCACTCCGATCCGCAGCAGCGAGATCCGGCTGGAGGATCTGATGGGCTACCTGGATGCCATCTTCTATTTGATGTGGCAGTTCCGCTTCTTCTACGCGAACCTGCCGGACATCCTGAGTCGCGACGAGCTGCTGCAGCAGAAATACCTCAAGGCACAGGAGCAGCTCCGTGCCACCGTGGAGACGCTGCTCAGAAGCCTGCGCGAAGGCGGTATCATCGCCGTCAGCGATGAAGACCTGCCGGATCTCGGCCAGACCATCAAGATGGTCGTCACCTGCTGGATCCCGTTCCAGATTGCCCAGGCCCCGGCCACCCGCATCACCAAACCCCTGCTCTACCAGGGGGTCTTGCGGGTGCTGTTTTTGCTGCGCCCCTACGTGCAGCCACAGGTGGCCCCCCAGATACATCAACTGGAGCAACATTATCACCAACTGGCCCAACCAGCCGGGTGAGATCTGTTTCACAATTGTTGATTATCAGCATAAAAATTTGAATTTATACGCAGGGATTACAGTAAAATGTTGCCCATTCTAGGGTCTGTCGGCGTTTCGTCGCGACCGTGACGACGCCGAACCGTGCGGGTTGCACGGCCCGGGATCCTGATAACACAGTCGATACAGCAATGAGGACCGAGGATGTCTAACGGATTCTATCGTCACCTGACCGCACAGCTCGAACAGGTCAAGGCGGAAGGGCTTTACAAGCAGGAGCGCATCATCACCTCGGCCCAGCAGGCCCAGATTGCGGTGGGCGGCGAGCAGGTACTGAACTTCTGTGCCAACAACTACCTGGGGCTGGCCAACCATCCCGACCTGATTGCCGCCGCCCATCAGGGGCTCGACAGCCACGGCTTCGGCATGGCCTCGGTGCGCTTCATCTGCGGTACCCAGGACCAGCACAAGGAGCTGGAGCAGAAGCTGTCCGCCTTCCTCGGCACCGAAGACAGCATCCTCTACTCCTCCTGCTTCGACGCCAACGGCGGTCTGTTCGAGACTCTGTTCGGTGCCGAAGACGCCATCATCTCCGACGCCCTCAACCATGCCTCCATCATCGATGGGGTGCGGTTGTGCAAGGCCAGGCGCTATCGCTACGCCAACAACGACATGGCCGAACTGGAAGCCCAACTCAAGCAGGCCGATGCCGACGGCGCCCGCTTCAAACTGATCGCCACCGACGGTGTCTTCTCCATGGATGGCGTCATCGCCGACCTCAAATCCATCTGCGATCTGGCCGACAAGTACGACGCGCTGGTGATGGTGGATGACTCCCACGCCGTCGGCTTCATCGGCGAGAACGGCCGCGGCACCCACGAATACTGCGAGGTGATGGAACGGGTCGACATCATCACCGGCACCCTGGGCAAGGCGCTGGGTGGCGCGTCCGGTGGCTACACATCCGGCAAGAAAGAGGTGATCGACTGGTTGCGTCAGCGCTCCCGTCCCTACCTCTTCTCCAACTCCCTGGCACCCTCCATCGTCTCGGCCACCATCAAGGTGATCGACATGCTGGCCGAGGGTCACGACCTGCGTGCCCGCCTCAAGGAGAACAGTGCCTACTTCCGCGAGCGCATGAGCGCCGCCGGCTTTACCCTGGCCGGTGCCGATCACGCCATCATTCCGGTCATGCTGGGGGATGCCAAACTGGCTGCCGAGATGGCGAGCCGCATGCTGGACGCCGGTATCTACGTGGTGGGCTTCTCCTTCCCCGTGGTACCCAAGGGTCAGGCGCGCATCCGGACCCAGATGTCCGCCGCCCATACCCGGGAGCAACTGGACAAGGCGATCGATGCCTTCATTCGCATCGGTCGCGAGCTCGGTGTGATTTGATCACATGGCTGGCTGATTAAAACGGGGGCCAAGGTTGGGCCCCATTTTATTACCCTCTGTACCCGGCATGGCGCCGTGAGGAATCTGTCATGAAAGCACTCTCCAAACTCAAATCCGAAGTCGGCATCTGGATGACCGATGTCCCGGCTCCCGAGCTCGGCCACAACGATCTGCTCATCAAGATCCGCAAGACCGCCATCTGCGGCACCGACATGCACATCTACAACTGGGACGAGTGGGCCCAGAAGACCATTCCCGTCCCCATGGTGGTGGGGCACGAGTATGTGGGAGAGGTGGTCGCCGTCGGCCAGGAAGTGCGCGGCTTCGCCATCGGCGATCGCGTCTCCGGCGAAGGCCACATCACCTGCGGCCACTGCCGCAACTGCCGTGCCGGTCGCACCCACCTGTGCCGCAACACCATTGGTGTGGGTGTGAACCGCCCGGGTTCCTTCGCCGAATACCTGGTGATCCCGGCCTTCAACGCCTTCAAGCTGCCGGACAACATCCCCGATGAGCTGGCCGCCATCTTCGATCCGTTCGGCAACGCCGTGCACACCGCCCTCTCCTTCGACCTGGTGGGTGAAGACGTGCTCATCACCGGCGCAGGCCCCATCGGCATCATGGCTGCTGCCGTCTGCCGTCACGTTGGCGCCCGTCACGTGGTGATCACCGACGTCAACGAATACCGGCTGGAACTGGCCCGCAAGATGGGCGCCACCCGTGCCGTCAACGTGGCCAAGGAGAAGCTCTCCGATGTCATGGAAGATCTCGGCATGACCGAAGGGTTCGATGTGGGGCTGGAGATGTCCGGGGTGCCCAGCGCCTTCCAGGACATGATCGACAAGATGAACCACGGCGGCAAAATCGCCATGCTCGGCATTCCTCCCTCCA
Source organism: Aeromonas sp. PrichA-15 (assembly GCF_017939245.1). Lineage (NCBI taxonomy): Bacteria > Pseudomonadati > Pseudomonadota > Gammaproteobacteria > Aeromonadales > Aeromonadaceae > Aeromonas > Aeromonas sp. PrichA-15. The sequence goes on from NZ_JAGKRH010000049.1 coordinate 10,939, forward strand.
CCATGGCCATCGACTGGGGCAAGGTGATCTTCAAGGGACTCTTCATCAAGGGGATCTACGGCCGCGAAATGTTCGAAACCTGGTACAAGATGGCAAGCCTCATCCAGTCTGGCCTGGATCTCAGCCCCATCATCACCCATCACTTCCACATCGACGACTTCCAGCAGGGCTTCGAAGCCATGGGCTCGGGCAAGTCCGGCAAGGTGATCCTGAACTGGGATTGACGACACGCGAGGGGCGCCTGGGCAATCAGCGCGCCCTCTCTTGTTCGGCCTCACGAAACCCGGCACATGCCGGGTTTTTTGATGTGGGATCACCCCTTCCCGCTCTGCCACTTTGTTTGCAGATTGCTTAACACTTCACACACAAGCGTTTAAATGACTGTAACTATTCGGTTATAATCCCGTCGTTTTCTGGGGATAATAAGAGCCTGCTGGGAGTACATGAGCGTGTTGAAAAAACTGAGCTATTTGCTGGCTGCCGGGATGGCGGCTGCCACTCTGTCCGGCGCCGTCCTTGCCGCCGATGACATGTCGACAGAGGCCATCGCCGAGCGTATTGCCCCGGTTGGCCAGGTTTATACCGCCAAGGATCTGGAAGGCATTGCGACCGCCGCGGCCGCGCCTGCGGCAGCCTCCTCCGGCCCCCGTGACGGCGAGACCGTGTTCAAGGGTGCCTGCTTCGCCTGCCATGATACCGGTGCCGCCGGCGCCCCCAAGCGAGGTGACAAGGCCGCCTGGGAGCCACGCATCGCCCAGGGATTCGACACCTTGCGCAAACACGCCATCGAAGGCTTCACCGGCAAGGCTGGCATGATGCCACCGCGGGGGACCTGCGCCACCTGCAGTGACGAAGAGATCGAGAACGCCATTCACTACATGATCGACAAGCTGTAAGTAATTGAAAGGGCTTCTCTTGCAGCCCTTTCAATCCCATCACTTCCGACTACGCTTGAAGGTAAGTTTTTTCGGGAGTGTTGCATGTCAGTTCAGCCCACCACACCGCCAGACTCGCACTCCTTGCTGGCGGTCGTCTCCTCCATCATGGATTTTCCCGCCCCCGGCATTGCCTCCCCCGAGGATTACGCCCGACTGGTCGGTCTGCTGGACAAACTCTGCCCTCTGCAACATTTCGCCATGCTGGGGCTGGCCGACGGGGGGCTGAACTGGCGCTACACCTATCAGCTTCCCGACGTGTTCAAGCAACAATTGGGACGGGAAGAACCTCGCCTCACCGAACAGCTCACCCGGCTCGATGAAGGTCAGGGCTGGTGCGTGCAGCCTGTGGAGCATATCGACGTGCAGTGGTTGCTGGCACGCAGCACCCCGGATCAGGCACCCACCCTGAGGTTGCTGCTGGAGTGCCTGGCCAAACGACTGCACGAAACCCAGACCGGTACCCAGCTGGCGGGGCAGGCTTCCCCTCTCATGCAGCGGGATCCCCAGTGGCAGGAGAAAATCGAGAAGATCGGCCGAGTGATGCGCCTGGCTCACAACCTGCCTCAGCATGCCCTGTTTGCCCAGTTGGAAGCTGTGCTCTCAGTCAGCGACATGTTGCTGATCCGGCTGGAAAACCAGCGGCTGGAGCGACTCTATCCACCACACCTGACATACGACGATGACATCATTCGGGCCATGTGCCACAGCACCAACAGCGTAGAGCGCCATGAAGAGGGACTTTACTGGTACAGCCTGCCCCTGCGCCAGCAGCAGCAATACTTTGCCCACCTCATCCTCAACATGACCCGGCCTCTGGAAACCGATGACAGGCTATTCCTCGATTTCCTGCGCCATCAGTTGACCCTGCTGCTGGAGCTCAAAAGGGTGCGACAGCAACTCGATGAGCTCAACTCGGAGGAGTCCATCAACCAGCGACTCCAACAGCTGCGCCAAACCAACTTGAGGTTGCAGAAACGGCTCAAGCATCATCAGGAGCTGGAGCGGCGGCTCCAGTTCAATGCCTTGCACGACCCGCTGACCCAGTTGCCAAACCGGGCGCTGCTGATGAATCACCTGCATCATGCCATGACCCGCTACCGCCGTTACCAGACAGCCGGCTTCACCCTGATCTTCGTCGATGTGGATCACTTCAAGCAGGTCAATGACGCCCTGGGCCACAGTGCTGGCGATCAGTTGCTGCAGGAGCTGGGCAGCAGGCTGCAAGGCTGCATCCGGCAAAATGACATGGTGGCGAGGCTCGGAGGGGACGAATTCGTCATCTATCTGGACAACAGCCAGCGGGAAGAGGACATCAGCCCCGTGCTCAATCGCCTGATTGGCCGTATCGGCCATCCGTTCCGGCTCCAGGGCAACGAACTGACCATCACCGTCAGTCTGGGGGTCGCCAGTGTGACGGAGCAAACGGCCGATGTCAGTGAACTGCTGCACCAGGCAGACCTCGCCATGTACCAGGCCAAGCGCAACGGCCGCAGCCGCATCGTCATGTATTCGGAGGCCTGTACCGAACAGGCGGGGTCACCGGAAGAGCGGCTCTTCAGAGCCTTGCGGGAAGGGCGGATTGTGCCCTACTTCCAGCCAGTGATCAGGCTGTGTGACAGCCGCCTGGTCGGACTGGAGGTCATGGCGCGCTGGATAACGGAGGAAGGGGAGCTCAAGGATGCATTCGACTTCATTCCTCTGGCGGAACAGTGCGGCCTCATTCAGGATCTGGACCGCCAGATCCTCAAGCGCACCTGCCAGCAACTGAAGCTTTGGCAACCCGCCTCCGGGGTCGGTCGTTTCAGGATAGCCATCAACCTCTCCGGCAAGCACCTGGCCAGCCACGAGCAGATCATGCAACTGCTCACCATCATGGAGGAGGAGGGTGTCATCCCCGCATGTTTCATCTTTGAGTTCAACGAACGCGAGCTCTCCCGGCAGAGTGCCGACTCCCTCACTGCCCTGCATGAACTGAGGGCGAAAGGGATCCAGGTCAGCCTGGATGACTTCGGCACCGGCTTCTCTTCCCTCAACGCCCTGTTTCACTTCCCGGTGGATTACATCAAGGTGGACGATAGCTTCACCCATCGCATGTTGAACTCACCCAAGGATCTGGCGCTTATCCGCGCCATGCGGGACATCTGCCAGGACCTCGACTTCACCCTGGTGGTCGAGGGGATCGAAAATCAGCAGCAGTTGCAAAAGCTCATCGAGCTTGGCTGCGCCCTCGGGCAGGGGCGCCACATCTCGCCCCCGCTGCCGGGAGCCGATATTCCCCCTCTGCTGGGTCAGGCTTCTCGAGAGACCAAGCCTTCCGACCTCAATCCTTCTTGAACAGGGCCCGCAGGTTGGCGACACCAACCAGCCCCTTCTGCTGGCGCTCCTCGGCCGTCACCTTCTTCTGGTTTTCCCACTCCAGGTCATCCTGGGGCAGCTCCAGCAGGAAGCGGCTCGGCTCCGGCCGCACCGACTCGCCAAACTGGCGGCGCTCCTTGCAGAGAGTAAAGGTCAGTTCGGTCTGGGCCCGGGTGATCCCCACGTAGGCGAGGCGCCGCTCCTCCTCCACATTATCCTCGTCGATGCTGGTCTGGTGGGGCAGCAGCCCCTCCTCCATGCCCACCATGTAGACATAGGGAAATTCCAGCCCCTTGGAGGCGTGCAGGGTCATCAGCTGCACCTGATCCGCCTCATCCTCCCCTTCGTTGCGCTCCATCATGTCCCGCAGGGTGAGCCGGGTAACCACCTGTGCAAGCGTCATCGACTCTTCCAGCTCGTCCCCCTCCAGCATCTCGCTGATCCAGCGATAAAGGGTGGAGACGTTTTGCATCCGCATCTCCGCCGCCTTCGGACTGGGGGAGGTCTCATAGAGCCACTCCTCGTAGTGGATCTCCTTGATCATGTCCCGTACCGCCTCCACCGGATTGCCGCGCAGCGCCTGATCGCCAAGCCTCACCAGCCAGTTGGTGAAGGCCTGCAGGGCGGATAGACCGCGCCCGGAGAGGTGTTGCTCCAGCCCCAGCTCGAAGCTGGCGGCAAACAGGCTCTTGCCGCGCTGGTTGGCGTACTGGCCCAGTTTTTCGAGGGTAGTGGGGCCTATCTCGCGGCGCGGCAGGTTGACCACCCGCAGGAAGGCCGTGTCCTCATCCGGGTTAACTAGCAGCTTGAGGTAGGCCATGATGTCCTTGATCTCGGTGCGGGAGAAAAACGAGGTACCGCCGGAGATACGGTAGGGAATGCGGTTGGTCATCAGCGCCTTCTCGAAGATGCGCGACTGATGGTTGCCCCGATAGAGGATCGCGTAATCCTTGAACCGGGTGCGGTTCATGAACTTGTGGCCCATCAGCTCGGCGGCGATACGCTCCGCCTCGTGCTCCTCATTCTTGGCAAACAGCACCTTGAGCTTCACCCCCTCGTCCAGCTCGGAGAAGAGCGCCTTGTCGTAGACATGGGGATTATTGGCGATCAGGATGTTGGCGCACTTGAGAATACGCCGCTTGGAGCGGTAGTTCTGCTCCAGCTTGATGAGCCGCAGATTGGGGAAATCTTCGTTCAGCAGCACCAGGTTCTGCGGCTTGGCACCGCGCCAGGAGTAGATGGACTGGTCGTCGTCCCCCACCACGGTGAAGCGGGCCCGCTCGCCGACGATCTGCTTCACCAGCTCGTACTGGCTGGTGTTGGTGTCCTGGTATTCGTCGACCAGCAGATAGCGGATCTTGTTCTGCCAGCGCTCGCGCACCTCCTGATTGCTCTTGAGCAGCAGGGTCGGCATCACGATGAGGTCGTCAAAATCCAGCGCGTTGTAGGCCACCATCTGGCGGTGGTAACGCTCGTAGAGCTGGGCCATCAGCACCTCTTCCGGGCCGCGGGCGATGCGCATGGCTCGAGCCGGCAGGATGAGGTCGTTCTTCCAGTTGGAGATCTGGCTGATGAGGGCCGAGAGCTTGTCCTTGTCGTTATCGAGCTCCGCCTCGGTCAGCTCTTTCAGCAGCGCCAGCTGGTCGGTATCGTCGAACAGGGAAAAATTGGCCTTGAGATTCAGGCTCTTGTGCTCGCGGCGGATGATCTCAAGCCCCAGAGTGTGGAAGGTGGAGACCATCAGCCCCCGCGCCTCCTTGCGACCGAGGGTCTGGCCGACCCGTTCTTTCATCTCCCGCGCGGCCTTGTTGGTGAAGGTGACGGCGGCGATGTTGCGCGCGTTGTAGCCGCACTGCTGTACCAGATAGGCAATCTTGTTGGTGATGACGCGGGTCTTGCCCGATCCGGCACCCGCCAGCACCAGGCAAGGGCCGGAGACAAACTTGACCGCTTCGTTCTGATTGGGGTTGAGCTTCATGGGCCGGATCTCTTGGCTTATGATGAGGGGCGGCATTGTAACAGAGATCCCGCAGGCAGCCGAAACCGCAGGCAATATCCCGCCACTGCGCCTTGTGTTTGACCGCTATTTTCCGGATCATGGCCGACTTTTCCAGATGATATGAGGGGAGCATGAACCAGCAACAGCACGCCCGGCTGCGCAGCCAGTTTCCGGCCTTGGCACAAGAGGTCAACGGCCACCCTCTGGTCTATCTGGACAATGCCGCCACCACCCAGAAACCCCAGGTGGTGCTGGATGCCATCGCGCACTATTATCGGGCCGACAATGCCAACGTGCACCGCGCCGCCCATGCCCTGAGCGGCCGGGCCACCCGTGCCTTCGAGGCCGCCCGCGAGACGGTTGCCCGCTTTATCAATGCACCCCGCAGCCACGAGGTGATCTGGACCCGCGGCACCACGGAGGCTATCAATCTGGTGGCCCAGAGCTGGGGAATGAGCGAGCTGAGGGCGGGGGATGAAGTCGTGCTCAGCACCCTGGAGCACCACGCCAACATCGTCCCCTGGCAGCTGGTCGCCCAACGCACCGGTGCAGTGATCCGGGTCATCCCCCTCGATGAGCGGGGCGATCTCGATCTGGCCGCCTATCACGCCCTGCTGGGACCACGTACCCGACTGGTGAGTGTGGCCCACGTCTCCAATGCCCTTGGCACCGTCAACCCAGTCGAGCAGATAGTGGCGGCGGCCAAGGCGGTCGGCGCCCTGACCCTGATCGACGGCGCCCAGGCAGTGGCCCACTTCGAGGTGGATGTGCAGGCCATCGGCTGCGACTTCTACGCCTTCTCCGGTCACAAGCTCTATGGCCCGACCGGCATCGGCGTATTGTGGGGCCGCACCGAGCTATTGGAACGGATGCCGCCCTGGCAAGCGGGAGGCGAGATGATCGACAGGGTCAGCTTTGCCGGTACCACCTTCAACACCCTGCCCTTCAAATTCGAGGCAGGCACCCCCCATATTGCCGGCGCCATCGGCCTGGCTGCAGCCATCGGCTTTGTGATGGAGCAGGACAAGGATTCATTGGCCAGCCATGACGCGGCGCTGACCGACTATCTGGTTGCCGGACTGCAACAGGTGCCAGGGCTGCGTCTGGTCGGCGAACCCGGTCAGCGCGCCGGCGCGGTCTCCTTTCTGCTGGACGACATCCACCCGCAAGATGCCGCCACCCTGCTCGACATGCAGGGTATAGCCCTGCGGATCGGCCATCACTGCGCCATGCCGCTGATGGAATCGCTCGGTATCGGCGGCACGATGCGTGCCTCCCTGGCCTGCTACAACAATCGGGACGATGTCGACGCCCTGCTGGCCGCCCTGCACAAACTCCGTGACTTCTTCTAAGGCAGACAATCCAATGAGCAGCCTCGCAACCTATACCCGGATAGGCGTTGAGCCCGACGCAAATAGCATCCGTCAGCAGTTTGCGGCAGCAAACGGCTGGGAGAACCAGTACCGACTCATCATCCAGCTCGGCAAACTGCTGCCTGTACTGCCCGGCGAATGGCAGCAGGAGGAATTTCGCCTCAAGGGGTGTGAGAGCCAGGCCTGGTTGAAGGGGGAGAAAGGTGAGGATGGTAACTGGCACTTTGCTTGCGATTCCGATGCCCGCATTGTGCGTGGTCTGATCGTCATCGTACTGGCAGCGCTCAACCACCAACCTGCAGCGGCGATCCACTCCTTCGACATGGAGGGCTATTTCAGCGAACTGGGGCTGGAGAAACACTTGAGCCCGTCGCGGGGCAACGGGCTCAGAGCTATCGTGTTGGCAATCCGGGAGCAGGCTGCCTAACCCACCTTGTACAGTGGTCGATCAGGCTTCGCCAATCGACCCTGTGTCTTCATTTCCGGCCTCTTTCTCGGCGCGGGCTCCCCGCTCGGCAATCTTCTTCAAGACCCGGGACGCGGCAACCAAGCCAAAGGTGGCCGTCACCGGCGTCACGGCACCGAAGCCGGAGGCGCAATCCATCTTCATGTTGCCGTCACTGGCCGCCTTGGCCTGACAGGTGCCACCATTGCCGTCCGGGTAGCTCAGCTGTTCGGTTGAGAAGACACACTCCACCCCGAACTTGCGCGCCGGATTCTTGCTGAAGTTGTGCAGTCGGCGCAGGTCGGAGCGCACCTTGGCGGCCAGCGGATCCTGAATGGTCTTGGCCAGGTCGGCCACGGTGATCTGGGTCGGGTCCATCTGCCCGCCGGCACCGCCCGCCACGATCACCGGGATCTTGTTGCGCTTGCAGAAGGCAATCAGCGCCACCTTGGCCTTGACAGAGTCGATGGCATCCACCACATAGTCAAACTCCCGCTTGATATGCTCGCCCAGGTTGTCGGCGGTGACGAAGTCATCCACCTCGATTACCTCGCAATCCGGGTTGATGGCACGGATGCGCTCGGCCATCACCTCCGTCTTGAGACGGCCGACCGTGCCCTGCATGGCATGGATCTGGCGATTGGTGTTGGTGATGCAGATATCATCCATGTCGATCAGAGTGATCTGGTTGATGCCGGCCCGAGCCAGCGCCTCGGCCGCCCAGGAGCCGACGCCACCGATCCCGACCACGCAGACTTTCGCCTGGCTGAAGGAGCCAAGGGCACGCTGGCCATAAAGACGGGCTATGCCCCCGAATCGCTGTAGATACTCTGCTTTCATACCACCACCTTGCTTGAGGGCGGCCATTATAGCGGCAACCTCTCTCAGGGGCGATGATCGGATGATGGTGGTGTTGATGTGAGAGAAAAGGAGTGCGGTATCGAAAACGAAAAAAAGCCCAGTCGTTAGACTGGGCTTCTTAAGTAGTGGCGGAGCGGACGGGACTCGAACCCGCGACCCCCGGCGTGACAGGCCGGTATTCTAACCGACTGAACTACCGCTCCGCATTCGGTTAGCTTTCGCTAAATCTTTTGCTGCTTGTTTGTGAGGTGTCATCCTCGCAGCCGGTTATGTGATTCTTCACATCACCGTTTAATTGAGTGCCTGGCAGTGTCCTACTCTCGCATGGCGAATGCCACACTACCATCGGCGCTACAGCGTTTCACTTCTGAGTTCGGCATGGGGTCAGGTGGTTCCACTGCGCTATTGCCGCCAGGCAAAAATCTTCAATCTGAAAAAGCTGATTTAGTTATTCGTTCTCGGTATCTGCTACAAGTCTCAGAACACTTCTTGGGTGTTGTATGGTTAAGCCTCACGGGTAATTAGTATGGGTTAGCTCAACGTATCACTACGCTTACACACCCCACCTATCAACGTTGTGGTCTCCAACGGCCCTTTAGGACCCTCAAGGGGTCAGGGATGACT
>NZ_JAGKRH010000350.1:0-314 GCF_017939245.1 Aeromonas sp. PrichA-15
CCGTCAGCCCTATGCCGCCGCGAGGTTTACATGAGAGCCATAGATAAGTTGGTCGGGTTTATCTCCCCCGGCTGGGCAGCCAACCGGATGCGCGACCGCTTGCGAATGATGGCCTACGAGGCGGCAATGCCGTCCAGAACCCATCAGGCCAAGCGGGAACGGCGTGGCGCCAACGTGGCCACCCAGCAATCGGCGATCAGCTTGCGCGAGCAGGCCAGAGCCCTGGACGAAAACCATGACATTGTGATCGGCCTTCTCGACAAGATGGAGGAGCGGATTGTCGGCGGCAAAGGCATCCAGATCGAGCCGCAGCC
>NZ_JAGKRH010000351.1:0-293 GCF_017939245.1 Aeromonas sp. PrichA-15
CAGGAACTGGGCATTGCCCGCATGATCGATGCCTTGCTCCCCAAAACCCCGCCTTTCAAGGTCTCACATGGTGAAGCCTTGGTCGCCATGATAGTGAACGGCCTCGGCTTTCACAGCAGCACCCTGCACATGTTCCCGCAATTCTTTGCTAACAAGCCGGTTGAGCGCCTGATTGGCCCCGGGATCTGTGCTGATGACCTCAATGATGATGTGCTCGGTCGCTGTCTCGATGCCCTCTTTGAGGCCGATGTCAGCGCCTTGTATCAGGTGATGGCGGCGCAAGTTGTCGAGCG
>NZ_JAGKRH010000352.1:0-293 GCF_017939245.1 Aeromonas sp. PrichA-15
AGGGCCTGCATATAGACAGGTAGGCCAGCCTGATTTTCACAGATGAGCTCAAGGATCACTTGATTCAGCTCTGGCCGGTGATCACGACTATAACCACGCACCAGTTGCAGCTTACCGACCAGATCCCCATCGGCACAGTCATAGGCACCATCGACGTGGAAGCTGGTAATATCGAGGTGCACTGCGGTGCTTTTGAGCCCCAGCCGCTCGACAACTTGCGCCGCCATCACCTGATACAAGGCGCTGACATCGGCCTCAAAGAGGGCATCGAGACAGCGACCGAGCACATCATC
>NZ_JAGKRH010000050.1:0-29322 GCF_017939245.1 Aeromonas sp. PrichA-15
GTGGTGGGCATTCCCGCGGAATGCATGGTGTTTTTGCTCATGGGGGGAGCGTATCTAAGGAGCAGGATCAAGCAAGCAGGAAAGTGGGATCAAGAGACGATCGTCTCATTTTTCCTGTGTCAATACTGTTCCGGTGAATACTTACCATTTTCTGAAGTAAACTCTGGTCACTTAGCATTTTTAATTCATGACATTATAAAACTTTGCGAACCAATTAAACTCTCTGAAATTGAGTTGGTGTTAATCAGTCTAATAATTGACTGCCCCGTAAGAAAATTGACAAGACTACTTTATCTTCTAGAAAAAACCAACTTTATTGCACCATATGAATATAGTGGCTCGACCTACTATTACGTAAAGAATGAAAAGCTCTCTAAAATAAAATACGGAAAAAGTAAAAGTGGTAAAATATTTGACTTTCCGAATGCAAAAATGCAAGTCAGAAAGTCTTTTGCTCCTATATTTCCAGGGGATGAAATTAAAGGGAGATTTGATGATGAAATATCCAAAAAAAGATACAACGCATTAAAACGGATTAATGCAATAAGGGAGGCTCAATGACTAATATCTTTAGAGGACTATGTGAGCAACTCCTCATGTCTGAAAGTGAACTCAAGTCATATATCAGCAGCGTACCATTTAGATACAAAAGGTATTACATCCCCAAGAGAAATAGTAACGAATTAAGACTGATAGCACATCCAGCTAAGGTTGTTAAATCATTACAGCGCCATGCGGTCAGTAAGTTAGAACCACTACTACCTATCCATAAGTGTGCCATGGCTTATTGCAAAGGGAAAGGCATTAAAGAAAATGCTTACCAGCATAAGAATAATCGCTTTTTATTAAAAATGGATTTAAGAGATTTTTTTGGTTCAATAAATCCATCTATATTTTTAGGTATTTTACAAAAACATGACTTAACATTAAGTAAAGAGGATGTCTTTTTACTTTCAAATTTGTTTTTCTGGAAATTAAGGAGAAATAGTCCACTTCGGCTTAGTGTCGGGGCTCCGAGCTCCCCTTTTGTTTCGAATGCTATCATGTATTTTTTTGATAAAGAATTACATGAATACTGTAATGATAATGATATCGTGTACACTAGATACGCTGATGATATGACTTTTAGTACGAACAAAAAAGACATATTGTTCGCCCTAGAAAAGAAAGTTAAGGCTTTCTTGAAACAAAATTTCGGTTCATCTTTGAGAGTTAATAACAATAAAACCATTCATTCTTCCACTGCTCATAATAGACATGTCACAGGTATTACGATAACAAATAACAAAGGAATATCTGTTGGAAGAAATAAAAAGAGGAAAATAAGAGCCTGCGTTTATTCATTTAAAAGCGGGCTTTTATCTAACAATGACGTTTTAAAATTAAAAGGCGAACTTGGCTTTATAAAACATATAGAACCAGATTTCATCATAAATCTAACAAATAAATATGGCTTAGATACCATTAAAAAAATTCAGACTTTTGAGTCAGTAGATACCTAATCCGATAGTTCGATACAATCCCCCACCTTTCTGAGCCAGCCGTTACCTGGCTGGCTATATCTCTCATTAGGAAATCTGGGACACTCACTTTTTTGACGGATGGTAGGTCGAGGGTTCAGGGCCAAACAAAAAGGTGGGTGTCCCAATTTGGAAGTCCAAAAACCATCCCGCCCGGGATGGTTTTTTATTGGATGGCTCGCAAAGCGAGGGCTCCCTTACCACCGCCCCTGGGGTGGCTGCTGGTTTCGCGACTCCACCATGGCAATGAGGATGGCCATCAGGCTTGATATCAGCATCAGTCCCATGGCGATGGGAAACGTCACCAGGATGTAAGAGAAACGCCCGATCTCTGCCGCCGGAGAGTCCGATAACATCATCATTGGCAGTGGGAATACCAATAACAGGGCCAGGTAAAACATGATCCTGGCGATCATCAGGGGGGTCTTGAGGGACTGGGTCACTATTTTTCGGTACGGCCACATGATGGTTTGCTCCCTGCACTGTGGTGTTGTTGTTGTCGATAAGCCGCGCCGTCGAGGCATCTGCGGTTCTGCTCGTCCATGAAGGGTGTCAAGCAGTCCCCTGATTAGCAGCCACGGCAGGCCGGGTCCCCCGGGCCACGGGGGGCCGGAAATGACCCACAGACAGGGTTGTGCTGCCAGGGGCGAACATAACAACGAGAGTGCAAACCAGATTCGTAAAAATGTCGCAGCAATCACTGTCAGCGCACTTACTGCCAGCAGGTTGTGAGGCACAACCAAAACGGGGAGTTGCGCCGTGGGCTGCGCTGTGATGCCCCCTCCCAGGCAGAGCGGTGCCCTGCGTGCGGCTCGGGCTCCCCGGCCTGGATGGCTTGGCTCTTGCTACTCAATCTGGCTACTCAATCTGACTAACGGGTCTGGCTGCACGGCCTTGATAGTGCGCCTTGATTACGCACGCTATACACGCACACTGGCTACGTCGAGCCAGTGTGACTGCGCTAGTCAGTTGCAGGCCGATCGCCGGGCTGCTGCGCCCCCAGCAGCGTGGTGCCGTAGGAGTTGTCCACCGTGCAGCGCCACTGCCCGCCGGGCTCTTTGCGAAACACATAGGTGGCGCGCCGGGTTTCATCGATCCACCCCTCGCCGCCCGGGTAGCGCAGCCGGGTCTCCATGATCACCAGGGCGTTGTCGGCCCCCTCGATCACCTCCATGGCCCCCTGGGTCACCTCAAGCTGGCCGTCAAAGTAATCGGAGATGGCAGTGAAGGCGCGGCGGATGGCGGGAATGCCGCGCACCACCATGCCGGGTTTGACCACCAGGGCGGCGTCTTCGGCGTAGAAGGTCATCAGGGCGTCGAAGTCGCGCCGGGAGATGGCGGCGTCACAGGTCTCGATCAGGGTGCGAAGGGGATGCGGGCTCATGCCGTGCTCCTTGTTTCAGGGGGATCTGGGCGGGTTCCCCGCCCTATACCGGACATCAATACCGGACATAAAAAAATCCCCCGCTCTCGTGAAAAAGCGGGGGATCGTCAGCGTCTCATGACGGCTTAACCGAGCAGGAAGGCCTTGAGGCGGCCAAAGTCAGCGGGCAGATCGTGGGACAGGAGCGGCAGCGCGGCGTGCTTGGCGAGCGGGCCCGGCAGCGGTACATCCAGATTCAGGATCTCGTCCACCGACTCTTTGAACTTGGCCGGATGGGCGGTGCAGAGGAACACACCGACCTCGTCTTGCCCAAGCTGCTCGTTCAGCAGATCCCAGGCAATCGCCCCGTGGGGCTCGCACAGGTAATCCAGCTGATGCAGGCGTTTGAGCGCATCCCGGGTCTGGGCATCATCACGCATCCCTGAGCCCAAGGTTTCCAGCGCCCAGCCCTTGCGACGGCACAGCTCTTCCACCCGCGGCCAGTTGTTGGGGCGGCTCACGTCCATGGCGTTCGACAGGGTCGCGACCGTCTGGTGCGGCTCCCACTGGCCGGTTTTCAGGTAGCGCGGCACGGTGTCGTTGGCGTTGGTGGCGGCGATAAAGCGCTTCACCGGCAGCCCCAGCGCCTTGGCGATGAGACCCGCAGTGAGGTTGCCGAAGTTGCCGGACGGCACGCTGATGACCGCCTTGGCGCGATCGGCTTTCGGCAACTGAGCCACCGCCTCGAAGTAGTAGCAAACCTGGGCCAGCAGGCGGCTGATGTTGATGGAGTTGGCGGAGTTGAGGCCGATGGCGGTCTTGAGCCCTTCATCGTCGAAGGCATCCTTGACCAGCGCCTGGCAGGCATCAAAGTCGCCGTCGATGGCGAGGGTGCGAATGTTGCCCCCTAAGGTGCAGAAGAGCGCCTCCTGCAAGGGGCTTATCTTGCCCTTCGGGTAGAGGATCACCACCTCGATCCCCTCCAGGCCGTAGAAGGCGTGGGCCACGGCGGCGCCGGTGTCGCCTGAGGTGGCGGTGAGGATGGTGATCTTGTCGTTGGTCCTGAAGGCGGCCAAACACTGGGCCATAAAGCGTCCGCCGAAATCCTTGAATGCCAGGGTCGGGCCGTGGAACAGCTCGAGGGCATAGGTGTTGTCTTTCAACTTCACCAGAGGCGCCGGGAAGGTGAAAGCGGCGTCGATAAGCTCGCTCACCTTGGCAGCCGGTACTTCGTCACCCAGCAGGTGGCTCAGGATGCGGGCCGAGCGCTCGGCCAGCGGCAGATCCAGCAGGGCATCCACGTCGGCCAGCGGCTCCAGGGTCTCTGGGAAGAAGAGCCCCTGCTCGCGGCCCAGACCCTGACGCACCGCCTGCGCGAAGCTCACCTGTTCACTCTTGTCCTTGATGTTGTAAAGATTCATAGCTCGCTTCCTGTTACCCGTGCCCCGGCCATGTCCAGTTTGCAGACCCGGGCAAATCCATCTTCATTGCGCACGAAGTGCGCTTCCATCCACTCTTTCATGCGTTCGGCCTGGGCCAGATCCTTCATCACCACGAAGACGGTGGGACCGGACCCCGAGATGCCGGTGGCCAGCGCCCCGTTCTGGGCCCCCTGGGCCCGCACCTCGTTGAAACCTTCAATCAGGGCCGCGCGATAAGGCTCGGCGATGACGTCTTTCAGGACGCTGGCGGCCAGCCCTTCCTGGCGGCTGTAGCTGGCATGCACGAAGGCGGCCAGCCGGCGGCCATAGGTGAGGCAGTCCTGGCGGCGATACTGGGCCGGCAGGATGGCGCGGGCGGCGGCGGTGGAGACCACGGTGCCCGGGTAGCAGACCACCCAGTACCACTCGTCAAACACCGGGATGCCCTGGCTGATGACGCCCCCCTCCTCCAGCACCAGCTGCATACCGCCCAGATAACAGGGCGCCACGTTGTCGTAATGGACGGAGCCGGAGATCTTCCCTTCCATCTCCCCCATCAGCAGCAGCAGGTCGTGTTCATTCAGGGGCGCACCGTGGAAGGCGTTGAGCCCTTCCAGCGCCGCCACGACGCTGCAGGCACTCGATCCCAGGCCCGAGCCCACCGGCAGGTTCTTCTCCAGCACCATTTCCAGCGGCTTGAGACCCAGGCCGCGCTTCTCCAGCGCCTCGCCATAGGCGACCCAGCAGTCGTGGAGGATGTTCTTTTTCGGGTCGTCCGGCAACTTGTGGGCGTAACGGCCCACGGAAGAGAGAGCGAAAGGCACCTCTGCCGATTTGACCTGGACGCGGTCACCCAGCAGGGAGCCATCCACGGGGACGAGCGCCGCCCCCAGGACGTCAAAGCCCACGCTCAGGTTGGCGCTGGAGGCCGGGGCATAGGCCACCACGCTGCGGCCGATTTCTACATTCGGGTTCATCTCTGAACTCATGTTACAGCTCCTGCTTCCAGTTCTGGGTGCGCAGCACGTCGGCGAAGACACCGGCGGCGGTCACTTCGGTCCCTGCGCCATAGCCGCGCAGTACCAGGGGGATGGGCTGGTAATAGGTGGAGAAGAAGGCGAGCGCGTTCTCCCCGTCTTTTACCTTGAACAGGGGCTCGTCACCACCCACCGCCTTGATGGCCACCTTGCACTTGCCACCCTCGATGGAGCCGACGTAACGCAGCACCTTGCCTTCACGCTGGGCCGCCGCGAACTGGTCGCGGAACCAGCCGTCGGCCTCGGGCAGGCGGGCCATGAAGGCTTCCACGTCGCCGCTCACGTCAAAGCCCGGCGGCAGTGCCTGCTCCACCTCCACATCGGAGAGCTCCAGCGCCATGCCGGCCTCGCGGGCCAGGATCAGGAGCTTGCGAGCCACGTCCATGCCGTTGAGATCGTCACGGGGATCCGGCTCGGTGAAGCCGTTGCCGCGGGCAATCTTGGTGGCGTCGGAGAAGGCCATTCCCTCGTCCAGCTTGCCGAAGATGAAGGAGAGCGACCCGGACAGGATGCCGTCGAAGGCGCGCAGCTTGTCACCGGCCTTGATGAGGTTTTGCAGGTTCTCGATGACCGGCAGGCCCGCGCCCACGTTGGTCTCGTACAGGAACTTGCGGCGGGTCTGGCGGGCGGTGCGGCGCAGCGCCTTGTAGTAATCGAGCGACCCGGTGTTGGCCTTCTTGTTCGGAGTGACCACGTGGAAGCCGGCCCCGAGGAAGTCGGCGTACTGGACGGCCACGGCTTCGCTCGAGGTGCAGTCGACGATCACCGGGTTGATGAGGTGGCTCTCTTCCACCAGCTTCTTCACCGCCTCCAGGCTGAAGCTGCCTTGTGCCTCCACCAGCTGTTCACGCCAGTTGGCGAGGGCCAGACCGTCCTTGTTGACCGCCATCTGACGGCTGTTGGCGATGCCGACCACCCGCAGACCGGTGCCCTGCTCGGCCAGTACCGGCTGCTGGCGGGCAATCTGATCCACCAAGGCCGCACCGACGCCACCCACCCCGACCACGAAGAGATCGATGAACTGCTGGCTGCCAAAGAAGTTCTGGTGGCACGCCTTGATGGCTTCCGCCACCTTGCCGGAGCGCACGACCGCGGAGATGGAGCGCTCGCTCGACCCTTGCGCGATGGCGACGATGTTGATGGAGGCCTGGGCCAGGGAGGTGAAGAAGCGCGCCGCCATCCCCTTGGAGGTGCGCATGCCGTCACCGATGAGGGAGATGATGGCCAGATCGGTCATGATCTCGAGCGGGTCCAGCAACTGGTTCTTGAACTCCAGCTCGAACTCGCGCTCCAGCACCTTGCGGGTCTTGTCGCTGTCGTAGCTGT
The DNA here is from genome assembly GCF_017939245.1 of Aeromonas sp. PrichA-15. Lineage (NCBI taxonomy): Bacteria > Pseudomonadati > Pseudomonadota > Gammaproteobacteria > Aeromonadales > Aeromonadaceae > Aeromonas > Aeromonas sp. PrichA-15. The sequence goes on from NZ_JAGKRH010000050.1 coordinate 6,668, forward strand.
GGATACAGAAGCTGACGCTGTACTCGGAGGACGACTGGGTGATCAGCACGATGCTGACCCCGGCGCGGGAGACGGCGGAGAAGATGCGACCGGCCATGCCCACCATGCCCTTCATGCCGGGACCGGAGACGTTGAACATGCACATGCCGGAGAGATCCGAGATGGCCTTCACCTTCAGATCGTCATTCCCCTGATCGACCCCGATGAGGGTACCCGGACCCTGGGGGTTGAAGCTGTTCTTGATGAGGCAGGGAATGTGGAACTGGGCCACGGGGGCGATGGTCTTCGGGTGCAGCACCTTGGCACCGAAGTAGGAGAGCTCCATCGCCTCTTTATAGGAGAGGGTTTTGAGCAGGTAGGCATCCGGTACCAGGCGCGGGTCGCAGTTGTAGCAGCCCTCCACGTCGGTCCAGATCTCGCAGCACTCGGCATCGACGCAGGCGGCCAAGACGGCTGCGGAATAGTCGGAGCCGTTGCGGCCCAGCAGCACGGTCTCGTCCTTGTCGCTGCCACCGGTGAAGCCCGGCATCAGGTAGAGACAATCAGAGCGCAGGCCCTTGGCGGCGAAGCGCACCCGGGAGGCTTCGATGTCCACATGGGCTTCGAGGTAGCCGCCATCGGTGACCAGCAACTGCTCGGGCACGATGAGATCCAGCTCGATGCCGCGCACCCGCAAGAGCTCGTGCATGAAGGCGATGGAGAGGTTCTCGCCACGGCTCAGGATGCGGGCCTGGACGTTGTCCGGGCACAGCCCCAGCAGACGGATACCCTGCATCAGCCGCTCGACCTGATCCAGCTCGGCGGTGAGACGAGCCTGCAGCGCCTTGTCATCCAGCGCGGGATAGGCGGCCTTCAAGCCGGCCAGCAGGCGGGAGAAGATGCCGTTGATCTCGAACAGGGTACTGCTTGCATCCATGCCGCGACTGGTCTGTTCCACCAGGGCGACCAGGTGATTAGTCACCTTGGCCGGTGCCGACAGCACCAGGGCCACCTGGGATTGGCCGTGGGTATTCACCGCGATATCGGCAACCCGCAAGAAACGCTCTGCGTCGGCCAGTGACGACCCGCCAAATTTCAACACTCTCATCGCTATCTCCCTGTATTCCCTGCAAATTGATCTGCTAATAGGTCTAAAAACAATCCAACAAAAAAGGCCCGTACTGGGTGGGTACGGGCCTTTTTCTGATTTCTGTGCTTGTTCGTCAGCGCATCAACCGGCCCCAGTGCCACCTGTGGTGGTACCGGTAATAATGGTGGTGGTGATGATGTTGGTGAATAGCTGCATGACGAACACTCTTGAACGAATCTGGTTGTTAGCAATACCGCGCCCGGCGAGGGGCTGTCAACCTAAACCTCCTTGCCAAACTTGCGGGCAAGGTCTTTGCAGAGCAGATGGAGCATATTGAGATCCCGCTGCGGCAGCATGGGCACTCGGTCCATCACCCATTGATGTAGTTTTTCATCCTGCGAAACTCCGAGTTCACCAAGCAATTCTGCTGTTTTTGATTTCAGCACGCGAACCTGCCCGGTACTCTCGAAATTTTCTGCTACGTCCTGCTCGTCGCTCACTTTCTGGTCATCGAGCAGCGGACTCAACTCATAGGCATACAGCATGATCGCCTGACCCAGGTTCAGGGACGGGTATGAGACCTTGAGAGGCAGGTAGCTGATGAGATCCACCTGGGCGAGTTGTTCGTTGGAGAGTCCGGACTCCTCGCAGCCAAACACGATGGCCACCTTCTCGAGGGAGGGCTTGGCCCGGATCTGGTCGCGAATGTCCGCCGGGGTGAGGTAGTGCTGGTAGCGGCCGCGCTGCCGGGCGGTGGTGGCGACCACCAGATCCATGTCCGCCAAGGCCTCTTCCAGGGTGTCGAAGGCTTGCGCGTCCGTCAGGATCTCCTGCGCCCCGTGGGCAACCCAGCTCGCCTCCTCCTCTTCGTGCACCCGGCTCCCCACCAGTCGCATGGCATCGAAGCCCATGGTCTTCATGGCGCGGGCAGCAGCCCCCACGTTGGCGGCACGGGCGGGCGACACCAGCACAAAATAGAGTTTCATCGGGTTCTCTCCAGGATGGGGCCGACGCCGCGAACTGCGGCGAACCGTCGGCAAAACAGGGGCGCAATCTACCGTTTATCCCGAAATATTGCCACTTGAACAGATGTTTGGATGTTGCCATAGTGGCCTTGGACGCGAGTCCGCCGCCTCCGGGCACTGACGCCATGGGCCCGACAGTTCACAAGGAAGAGAGAGATGCAGCAGCCATTGGAGCAGGCGGTCGCCGAGACGATCCTGCAACGTTTTGAGTCGTTTTACAGCCGCTTTCTCGAGATAACCCAGGGCAGCAAGAGCCGTTTCGAGAACAGCGACTGGCTGGGGGTGCAGCTCGCCGGTCGAGAGCGCATCCGCCTCTATGATCACCATGTCGGCGCCACCACGGCGCAGATCAAACAGATGATGGGGGAGCAGCTGCCGACCCAGGCCCTGCTCAAGCAGGTGAAAGGCGCCTTCAGCGATCTCCTGCCCCGCTGCGAGAACTTCGAGGTGGCGGAGTCCTTCTTCAATTCCGTCTATCGCCGCATCTTCCGCCATCGCAACATCCGCGACGAGAACCTTTATATCCACCCCTTCGTAAGCCGGGGCGACAAGCCTGACCTGGGATCCTTGCTGCGTATCTATCGCACCGATCTCTCCCACCTGCCCCAGACCCTGAGCCAGCTGCTCGGGGATTACAGCTTCACCCTCCCTTTCGAAGACAAGCAGCGGGACATCATGGACATCCACCGCCATCTGGCAGAGAGCGGCCCGGCCATCCTGCACGAGGAGCCCTTCGCCATCGAGCTGCTCAGGGAAGTGTTCTATCGCAACAAGGGAGCCTATCTGGTGGGGCTCATCCGGGTGAAGGGAGAAGTCTATCCCTTCATCCTGCCCCTGCTCAGCACCGGTCAGAGCATCTATGTGGACACCGTCATCTTCGAGCCGGAGCTGGCCTCCATCGTGTTCGGCTTCGCCCGCGCCTACTTCATGGTTTATGCCCCGGTACCGGCGCTCTTTGTGGCCTTCCTTCGCCAGATCATGCCCCGCAAACCGGACTATGAAATATACAACGCCATCGGCTGCCAGAAACACGGCAAGACCGAGCTCTATCGTCACTACCAGCAGCACCTGGCCCAGAGCCGGGAGCAGTTCGTCATTGCGCCCGGCATCAAGGGGATGGTGATGAGCGTGTTCACCCTCCCCTCCTACGATGTGGTGTTCAAGGTGATAAAAGACGAGTTCACCCCGCCCAAGGAGGTGAGCCACGAGCAGGTGAAGGAGAAATACCGGCTGGTAAAACAGCACGATAGAGTGGGCCGCATGGCAGATACCCAGGAGTTCACCAACTTCGAGTTTCCCCTCGATCGCATCTCGCCGGAGCTGTTGGCCGAGCTCAAGGCGCTGGCGCCCTCTGCGCTTACCCTCACCGCCGACAAGCTGGTGATCAAACACCTCTACACCGAGCGCAAGATGATCCCCCTGAACCTCTATCTGGATCAGGCGGACGAACAGCAGACCCGCCTCGCCCTGGAGGAGTACGGCAACGCCATCCGCCAGCTCGCGGCGGCCAACATCTTCCCCGGCGACATGCTGTTCAAGAACTTCGGGGTGACTCGCCACGGCAGGGTGGTCTTCTATGACTACGACGAGATCTGCTATATGACGGAGTGCAACTTCCGCCAGATCCCGCCGCCGCGCTACCCGGAGGACGAGTGGAGCGCCGAACCCTGGTATTCGGTGGCACCCAACGACATCTTCCCGGAGGAGTTCGCCACCTTCCTGCTGCAAAAACCCCAGGTACGGGAGATCATGATGCAGTTGCACAAGGAGCTCTTCGACGCCAACTACTGGAAGATGCTGCAGAGCAACATCAAGGAGGGGATGTTCGAGGATGTCTATCCCTACCGGCGCAAGAAGCGGTTTCGCTTCCAGCGAGGGGGATGACCCGGCATCAGGCACAAAAAGGGACGCCATGGCGTCCCTTTTCACATTCTCCTGCACGCTGGCGCAGGGGTCGCCTGCGACAGCCTTTGACGAGATCCCGGCTTATTTCACGGCGTCAAAGGTCAGCAAGGTGGCCTTGTCGGCATCCTTTAGCACCAGCTGTTTGCCGCTGATCTGGAAACTCGCCACCTTCTCCAGGGTCTGCAGGTAGTTCATTTCCTTGCCGGCCAGATCCCCCGCACACATCATGCGCGTCGAACCCATGGCGCCCAGCGTCAACACGCCGTCACCCTGCTCTGTGATGCCGCCAAAGTAGCGGTTGCAGCCGCCCTTGCCCGCCACCTTGTCACCGGCGACCTGCAGGGTGAAGGTATCACCGCTCGCCCCTTGCAGTTGCCAGGTCGATGCCTGCAATTGTGCCAGCGTGGAACCCGTAGTCATGGCGCAGCCTCCCAGGGCCAGAGCGGCCAGCAGGATCAGTTTGTGGTTCATCAGTTCACCTCGTGATGGCGCGTGTCGTAACGACACGGAGTGAGGGGCCTGTGTACCATGACTGCGGCGTCAATCAAAACTCTTTTATTGTGATCGGGGTTCCCTTTACTCCCCGCTGGCATGTGCCATGCTTGTAGTCCTGTTCGGACCCAGGGAGGGGAAACGAATGGTCAAGTCTCTCGTCATCGCCATGGCATCCAGCCTCGTCTTTTCGGCTCAGGCCGCCGACTGGAGTTTTCTCCAGACCGAATCGGACAACCCGCTCTACGTCAAAAGCTATTCCGGCGTACTGCTCGGCAACCAGAGCCATCTTGGCGACAACTTCGACCTCTGGCTCATCAATACCGGCTACCAATACCCGCTTCAGGATGACATCAGCCTCTACATGGAGGCCGGCCCCGCCATCGGCCCCCAAAGCGGGCAGGCCGGGTTCAATATCAGCTCAGGGGTGCGCTATCGCCTCTCCCCGTCACTCAACATCGGCAGCCAGCTCAAGCAGCTGGGGGTGAGCAAGGCCAGCACCCTGGTTGAGCTCAACAGCAGCCTGCTGCTGACGCCCCAGCTCGCGCTGACCGCCAACTACGGACTCAGTGCCTTCAGCACGGAACACTTTCTCACTCTGGGAGTGGGCTTCAACTTCTGAGGTTCAGAGGAGCCTGGCGCCGCTCACCAGCACACCGTTGAGGTCGGCGTAGACATAGTCGCCGGGCGCTATGGTCACACCGGCAAAAGAGACCACGGTGTCCAGCGTGCCCAGGCCCCGTTTCTCTGTCTTGACCGGGCAGGGGGCCAGGGCCTTGACCCCCAGCGCCAGGGTCGCCAACGTCCCCACATCCCGCACGGCACCATTGATGAGGATCCCCTCCCACCCCTGCTCCACCGCCTTGATGGCCAGCTGATCCCCGAGCAGCGCCCGACGCAGGGAGCCGCCCCCGTCGATCACCATCACCTTGCCATGGCCGGGACGATTGACCAGCTCACGCACCAGGCTGTTGTCTTCAAAGCAGGAGAGGGTCACGGCCTCGCCGTAAAACAGCGCCTTGCCGCCATAGTCCTGAAACAGGGGGTCAGCGACCCTAAGGGCATCGCCATGTTCATCGCAAAGGTCGGGCAGCAGGTCCAGCATGATCATCATCCTTCCATGGAGTGAAATGTGTCCGCTCATTCTTTCATCATGTCGGGGCGCTGACAATCCACCGGCCGGGTGCCCTGTCCGGATGGCGGGGGGCCATGTCAGCCCGAAGGCCTGAACCGCCAGCGGGACGCAAGCGCCCCCAGATGACAGGGCGGCCCTTCCAGCAACACGGGCACCAGCCAGAGCTCTCCTTCACGCACCCAATAGAGGGCATTCTGGCCAAATCGGGCGGCCAGCCGGATCGCCTCTGGCAGCGAAAGCGGCAACAATAGCGACGCCTCCTGCCAGCGCTCATCCTCATCGCTCCCCCAGACCTCTCCCATGACGGGACAGTCGCCCACTTGCCGGACAAGGGCTCGCTGGCGACGGGCATTGCGGCGCAGCCCCACCCACCGGCTGGCCGGGTTCCAGGCCGTGACAATGGCATAGGCTGGGCAGCTGGGAGGCGCAAAGGGGGCGATGAAGCACACTTTTCTGTAGTTTTCCCACAAAGTCATGTCAACCACATGTTACATCCCATTACATTTATTAAGGGCGAAAAAGCGGGTCAGCCCAAGTATGATGCAGCGAACTCGGGGATTGACTTATATCAAAGCTGAGTTAAAAAGTTGCTATCTGACGGCAAAGAGTGTTGTTATGCGCCTGTTAACTGATAAAATGCAGCAACTTTTGTAATGGACTACCTCTCCGGGCTTCTCTTGTTCAGACTTGTTGAGAGCCCATGTACGGCACAGGGATGCTTGCCGACATAGTTACCAAATTCGCGATGATTCGACCTGATATTCATACCCAGGATGACGTAATAAATTTTCAGGACCGGTCGGATAACGCCAAAGAGTGTTAAAATTTCGATAATTAACTGATAAGAATCTGGGAATACTCATGCAAACACCACATATTCTGATCGTCGAAGACGAGCTGGTCACCCGCAACACCCTCAAGAGCATCTTCGAAGCCGAAGGCTACATCGTGCTGGAAGCCAACAACGGTGACGAGATGCACCAGGCCCTGACCAGCCACACCATCAACCTGGTGATCATGGACATCAACCTGCCGGGCAAGAACGGCCTGCTGCTGGCGCGCGAGCTGCGTGAAGACGACAACATCGCCCTGATGTTCCTGACTGGTCGCGACAACGAAGTGGACAAGATCCTGGGGCTGGAGATCGGCGCAGATGACTACATCACCAAGCCGTTCAATCCCCGTGAACTGACCATCCGTGCCCGCAACCTGCTGAGTCGCACCATGAACGTGGCCGCCGGTGGCGAAGAGAAGAAGCTGGTGGAGCGTTATCTGTTCAATGGCTGGGCTTTGGACATCAACAGCCGCGCCCTGGTCAGCCCGGCTGGCGACATGTTCAAGCTGCCCCGCTCCGAGTTCCGCGCCATGCTGCATTTCTGCGAGAACCCCGGCCAGATCCAGACCCGTGCCGAGCTGCTCAAGAAGATGACGGGCCGCGAACTCAAGCCCCACGACCGCACCGTGGACGTGACCATCCGCCGTATTCGCAAGCACTTCGAGAGCGTGGGCGACACCCCTGAGATCATCGCCACCATCCATGGCGAAGGCTATCGCTTCTGCGGCGAGCTGGAGCAGGAGTAATTCTCCCACTCCCGAGTTGAAAAGGCGCCCTGTGGCGCCTTTTCCATGTCTGCAAGGCTCGCCCCAGGCAACTTGCCCCCTCAAAAAATGCACAACAAAAAGCCCACTCGCAGGAGTGGGCTTTTTGTGTGAAGACTGGAGCGGGCAGCGGGAATCGAACCCGCATCATCAGCTTGGAAGGCTGAGGTAATAGCCATTATACGATGCCCGCTAGGCATCAAAACGTACTTGGTGTGATGGGGAATCCCCACGACAGACAGCCATCTGGCTGATATGGACAACGGCGCGTGCCGCTATCTGGAATGTGGAGCGGGTGATGGGAATCGAACCCACGTATGCAGCTTGGGAAGCTACCGTTCTACCATTGAACTACACCCGCGTCAGTGGCCTCTACTATATGCATTTTGCCGCCGAGCGCAATCACCGACCTCGCATTTTTTGCCATAAATCAAGCTGTTCGGCCAACTAATGAGCATGAAGCCGATTTTTCACACAATGATGTTCCTCCGCCCGGTTCTGCAAGGTTGCCAAGCCGTGGGGGCGACGATAGTCTTGCGCCACTCGTTTGAGGAGGGTGGTAATGGACAAGAACAGACAGAAACATCTCTATGGCTGGTTGCGCAAACAATCGGGCCATGGTCGGCGCTGGATCGGCATCTCCATCGCCTTCGGGCTGGGTCAGGGCGTCCTGATGGTGATGCAGGCCTGGTTGCTGGCGACCCTGCTGCACGGTTTCATCATCGAAGGCTCCACGCCGGAGCACTCCGCCCCCCTCTTCATCAGTCTGTTGCTGGTGACCCTGACCAAGGCGGCCCTGGCCTATGGCCGCGAGGTGGCGAGTTTCAAGGCGGGCAGTGCGGTGCGCCAGGCCATCCGCGAGCTGGTGCTCACCCGCCTCGCCAGGCTCGGCCCTGCCTATATCCAGCGTCGTCCCGCCGGTAGCTGGGCCAGCCTGCTGCTCGAGCAGATCGAAGAGATGCAGGACTTCTTCTCCCGCTATCTGCCCCAGATGGCCATCGCCGTCTTTATTCCCCTGGTGATCCTGGTCTCCGTGTTCCCGGTCAACTGGGCGGCGGGCCTCATTCTGCTCGGCACGGCCCCCCTCATTCCCCTCTTCATGATCCTGGTAGGGGTGGGCGCCGCCGATGCCAACCGCCGCAACTTCCAGTCGCTGGCGCGCCTCTCAGGCCACTTCCTCGATCGCCTCAAGGGGCTGCGCACCCTGCAGCTTTTCATGCGCACCCGGGCGGAAGGGGAGGCCATCCGCGATGCATCGGAAGATTTTCGCGAGCGCACCATGGAGGTGCTGCGCCTCGCCTTTCTGAGCACGGCCGTGCTGGAGTTCTTCGCCGCCATCGCGGTGGCCCTGGTGGCCGTCTACTTCGGTTTCTCCTACATCGATCACCTCAACTTTGGCAGCTATGGCGTCAAGGTCACCCTCTTTACCGGCCTGTTCGTGCTCTTCCTCGCCCCCGAGTTCTACGCGCCGCTGCGGGAACTCGGTGCCCACTATCACGCCAAGGCACAGGCCATTGGCGCAGCCGAACAACTGCTGGAATTTCTCGAGGCCGACGCGAGCGAACCCGCCTCCGGGACGCTCCCCTTCCATGCGGATGGCCCCGTCAAGGTAGAAGCCCGCAGCCTGGAAGTGCTGAGCGCCGAGGGCAAGGTGCTGGTCGGTCCCCTCGATTTCACGCTGGAAGCCGGCACGCGCACCGCCCTGGTCGGCATCAGCGGCGCGGGCAAGAGCTCCTTGGTCAACGCCCTGCTCGGTTTTGCCCCCTATCGCGGTTCCCTGTGCGTCAACGGAGTGGAGCTTCGTACCCTGGACATCAGCCAGTGGCGCCAGCAGCTAGGCTGGCTCTCCCAGAATCCCCAACTCTTCCACAGCTCCCTGCGGGACAACCTGCTGCTGGCCAGACCATCCGCCAGCGACACCGAGCTGGAATTCGCGCTCAAGCGCGCCCAGGCTTGGGAGTTCGTCAATGAGAAAGGGCTGGACTATCGGGTCGGGGATCAGGCGGGCGGCCTCTCCGTCGGCCAGGCCCAGCGCATCGCCCTTGCCCGTACCCTGCTCAAGACGACCCAGATGATGGTGCTGGATGAACCCACTGCCAGCCTGGATCGCCATTCTGAGCGAGCCGTCATGAGCGCCCTCGAACAGGCCGCACAAGGTCAGACCCTGCTGATGATCACCCACCGCCTCGATCAGCTCAGCCAGATGGACAACATCCTGGTGCTGGCGCACGGCAAGCTGGTGGAGCAGGGACGTTTTGCCGCACTCGGCGAGGCCCAGGGCCCCTTCGCCCGCCTCCTGTCGCAATCCCAAGGTTTCGGAGACTCTCTCGATGACTGATCTATTGCCGTTCCTGCGCCTTTATCGCCAGCACTGGCTCAGCCTCTCCATCGGCCTGCTGCTGGCCCTGGTCACCCTGGTGGCCGGCATGGGCCTGCTCTCCCTCTCCGGCTGGTTCCTCTCCGCCGCCGCCGTCGCCGGGCTGGCGGTCGCCACCCGAGACACCTTCAACTACATGACCCCTGCAGGGGGCGTGCGTTTCTTCTCCATCGTGCGCACCGCCAGTCGCTGGGGGGAGCGGGTCGTGAGCCACGACGCCACCTTCCGGGTGCTGACCCGGCTGCGGGTCTGGTTCTGGCAAAAGCTCTCCCCTCTCTCCCCCGGCTCCCTTGCCGGTTTTCGCCAGGCTGACCTGCTCAACCGTCTGGTGGCCGACATCGACGCCATGGATCACGTCTATCTGCGCCTCATCACCCCCATTGGGGCGGCGCTGCTGAGCTGCGCCGGGCTGGTCTTCTTCCTCTCCTTCTTCGATGGTCGCCTGGCGCTGACGCTGGGAACCATTCTGCTCTTTGGCATGCTGGCCTTGCCCCTGGTCTTCTATTTTGCCGGGCGCGCGCCGGGCCGCCAGCTCATCGCCGAGAAGTCCAACCTGCGTACCCGCATGGTGGACTATCTGGACGGCCAGGCCGAACTGCAGATGTTCGCCGCCGCTCCCGAGGCGCTCACCGGATTGCAGCAGGCGGAGCAGGCCCTGATCCGGGCCCAGGCCCGCATGGCCCGCGTCAGCGGCCTGGCCGCCTTCTCGGTGCAGTTGCTGAGCGGCTGGACTCTGACCCTGATGCTCTGGCTGGCCGGTCACGGCGTCGGTGGCAGTGCCCCTGACCCCATCACGGCACTCATGGTGTTCGCTACCCTGGCGAGCTTCGAGGCGCTGCTGCCGCTGGCCGGTGCCTTCCAGCACCTCTCCACCAGCCTCACCTCCGCCCGCCGTCTCAACGAGATCCTGCAAGAGGCCAAGGCGCCGGAGTGGGGCGCACAGCAAGCCCCCGCTGCCCGGGGTGCCGTGCAGATAAACGACCTGCATTTCATCTATCCAGGCCAGGATGTTCCCGTGCTGCAAGGGTGCACCCTGCAACTGCATGCCGGGGAGAAGCTGGCGCTGCTGGGGCAGACCGGCTGTGGCAAGTCCACCCTGATGGGGTTGCTGACCCGGGAATGGACGGCCCTATCGGGGGAGATCCTGCTCGATGGCAAGCCCCTCACCGATTACAGCGAAGAGGCGCTGCGCGCCTCCTGCTCCGTGGTGAGCCAGCGGGTCCACCTGTTTGCCGATACCCTGCGTGGCAACCTCACCCTGGCCGCCCCCGGAGCCAGCGACGAACGGCTCATCGAGGTGCTCACCCAGGTGGGGCTCGGGACTCTGCTGCGCGATGAGGGTGAGCAGGCCGAACAGGGACTGGATGCCTGGCTCGGGGATGGCGGGCGTCCGCTCTCCGGCGGGGAGCGCCGCCGCATCGGCATCGCCCGCGCCCTGCTCCACGATGCACCGCTCTGGCTGCTGGACGAGCCCACCGAAGGGCTCGATACCCAGACCGAACGGGAGATCATGGATCTGCTGCTGACCCTGGGGGCGGATCGCACCCTGCTGCTCATCTCCCACCGCCTGCTGGGGCTGGAACGGATGGACAGGGTAGCCCTGATGGAAGAGGGTCGCATCCGTCTGTGTGCCCCCCACCAGGAGCTGCTGGAAGATGATCACTACCGCAGCCTGCACCGGCGACTGGCCCCCGCCTGATCCGGGGTCGTCTCGCTACAATCCATTGATATGGCTAAAAATGGGGCTGGTCGCCATCGGCGACTGCCCCCTATAATGGCCCACTCGCCACCCAACAAGATGCCGATATGAAACGCCTGATCCTGATGATGCCCCTGATTGCCTCCGGTTGCGCCGACTTCGCCTTCAACAGCAATCTGGACAAGGAAAACTTCGACGAGTACTTCAAGCCGGGGAGCGTGCGGATCTACGAGCAGAGCGAGCTCGCCGACCTCAACTACCTCTACCTCGGCACCGTCGAGGGGGAATCCTGCCAGAGCGATGCCAACCAGGCGGTGCCCAATGCCGGTGAAGCCCGCACCCTGGCCCGCCGCCGCGTGGCGGACATGGGGGGCAACGGCGTCAGCTTCGACAAGTGCGCCGAGTTCAGCGACGTGCCCGGCTGCCTGAAGCAGGTGATCTGCTACGGTCAGGCGCTGAAAGTGGCCGAAGAGAAGTAAGTCCTGCCATGGCGATCGCCATCGTGCGACTCGGCAGCCCCCGCCTCGAGGATGAGGGACTTCGCATCGGCACCGTGCGTCGCCCCCCTCGCGGCGTGCCCAAAGCGGCGTTCGCCAGCCAGGATTGGTACGACGTCTGGTTCCCCAATCTGGCCCCCAGCGCCGAGACCATGAAACTCGGTCAGACTGCCGACACCCCGGCCCGGTGGACCGCCTTCTGCAAGCAGTACAAGGCCGAGATGGCCACCCCGGCCGCGAAGCACGATCTGGCCCTGCTGGCCGCCCTCTCCCACACCACCCATTTCTCGGTGGGGTGCTACTGCGAACAGGAGTCCCGCTGCCATCGCAGTGTGCTGAGGACCCTGCTGGCCGACGCGGGTGCATTGCTGCGCTGAGCCCCGTCATGGATGAACACCCCACATGAGAAGAGGGCACCCCGGGGTGCCCTCTTCTTTATGATGCCGGCTAGTACGCATTCGATGACAAGGAAACCTCCACTCGTCGTCGCAAGGCCTGTTCCTCATCAGGGGTCATGCCCGGCAGCGGCCCCCGGGGGTTGCTGGCAAGCCATACCACCAGATCGTCAACCGTCTCCTCCAGGGGGCGAAAGTTCAGCCCATGGACGATGGCGGCCTCGGCGCTGATGGTGCCATACCCAGCATACTCCGGCAGCTCGCTTGGCAGCAGCGTGGGATAGCTTTGCCAGGGCGCCACCCCTGCCGCCATCAGGTCATGCCAGGGAGCCCACTCGAGCTGCAAGGGGGTCACTGGCGTCAGCCGGGCAGCGAGGCGCTCCACCCAGTCGTTCAGTGCGATGCCGGGCTTGATCAGGTTGAAGCACCCAGCGAGTCGCTGCTCGGCAGCCCGCAGCACGAACTCGGCACAGTCGCGTACATCCAGGTATTGCAGCCTGTCCTCCCCCAGCCCCGGCAAGAGCCAGGGCCCGCCCCGCTGCACCCGCCTCACCCACCAGGCAAGACGAGCGGTCGGGTCAAAGGGGCCGCAGAGCACGCCGGGGCGCAGGGTGCACAGGCGATCTCCCCAGCGGGCGCGATACACCGACTCGCACAGCACCTTGAGGGGGCCGTAGTCGGTGGGCGTTCCTGCCATCTCGTGCAGGGGTGCCGACTCATCCATGCCGGGTTGGGAAAAATCGTGATAGACACTGATGGTGGAGATGAAGATGAGCCGATCGCAGCGCCCCAGCAGGGCGTCAGAGAGCCCTTCGGCCTGTTCGGGGCGATAGCAGCAGGTGTCGATGACCAGATCCCAGTGCCGCCCTTCGCCCCGCAAGGGGGCCAGGTCCCCGTCTCTGTCCCCGTGAAGCTGGGTCAGCTCCCGCCAATCCGGGTGCTGGCGGTGGCCGCGATTGAACAGCGTCACCTCGTGCCCCCAATCCAGGGCCAGCGTGGTCAGGTGGCGACCCAGAAAGCCGGTGCCGCCGATAATCAACAATTTCATCCCTGTCTCTCCTCTATGGCGCCCTCTCCTTGCAGCCCCTCCACGGGCAGCCGAAACGGCCATGGCCTGGCATGGTGAGCACACGCCCTGATGCCGCCAGGCATATCGTCATGGTGCGGGCAGCAGATTCCTTGTCCGCTCCCCCGCCACCCCTTTTGCCGCCCCACCCTACGCAAGTTGGCACCAGGACACAGCCCCCTGGCACCGGGTCTGGGATCGGGATCACAGGGGCCGCGTCCTGGTGCTCCCCCTGCGTTTTCGGCGTGCCTGTGCTACATTGCCCGGGTTTTCAGCCAGGATCCGCCATGAAGTTCGATATCGATACCCTAGGGATCATCCGCTCTCCCTACAAGGAGAAGTTCGCCATACCCCGCCAGCCCGGTCTGGTCAGCGCGGCTCGCGCCCGCCTCGAACTGCTTCCTCCCTATGATCAGCCCGATGTGCTGCGCGGCATCGAGCAATTTTCCCATCTCTGGATCAGCTTCGTGTTTCACCAGACCATGGATCAGGGCTGGCACCCGACGGTGCGCCCGCCGCGCCTCGGCGGCAACGAGCGGGTCGGGGTCTTTGCCACCCGCTCCACCTTCCGCCCCAACCCCCTTGGCCTCTCCGTGGTCGAACTGCACGGGGTGGGACGTGAGCGCGGCAAGCTCTGGCTCGAGCTGGGCGCCGTGGACTTGCTCGACGGCACCCCCGTCGTCGACATCAAGCCCTATGTCCCCTATGCCGACAGCCTGCCCCACGCCCGTGGCGGTTTCGCTCCCGATGCCCCCACCCCGCCGCTGGCGGTGAGCTTCAGCGCCCAGGCCGAGCAGCAGCTCGCCCCCTGGCTCAAGGCCCACCCGGAGCTGCGCGAACTGGTGAGGGAGGTGCTGGCCCAGGATCCCCGCCCTGCTTACAAGAAGGGCAAGCCGGATGACAAGGTGTACGGTGTCAGATTGTTCGATGTGAACGTGCGGTTTCAGATAAAAGAACCACAATGTCAGGTACTGGCCATCGAACCCGCTTGAAAAAAGCCTCTCTGGTAGCATGAAAAAAGCCACCCTCCCGGGTGGCTTTTTTATGGGCAAAACAGGGTGCTCAGCGCCGCTGCAGCAGCAGGCTGCCGATGGAGTAACCGGCCCCAAAGGAGCAGAGCACCCCGCGAGCCCCGCTTGGCAGATCCTGGTTGAAGAGGTGGAAGGCGATGATGGAACCCGCCGAGCTGGTGTTGCCGTAGCGGTCGAGGATGACAGGCGCCTCCTGCTGGCTGGCGTCATGGCCCAGCAACTTGCGACCGATGAACTGGTTCATGGTGAGGTTGGCCTGATGAAGCCAGAGCCGGCTCAAGCCATCGGCCGCCCATCCCTGCTCCGCCAGCTGGGAGGCTATCTGATCGCACACCAGGGGCAGCACCTCCTTGAACACCTTGCGCCCCTGCTGGCGGAACAGCTTGTCGTCGCCGTAGCGGGTGCGCGGGCTGAGCCGGTTCAGGAAGCCGAAGTTGTTGCGGATGTTGTTGGAGTACTGGGTCACCAGCTTGCTGGCCACCAGTTGCCAGGGGTTGGCCACCTGGCAATCGGCCTCCCGCTCCAGCAGCACGGCGGTACAGGCATCCCCGAAGATGAAGTGACTGTCCCGATCGCGGAAGTTGAGGTGACCCGAGCAGATCTCCGGATTGACCACCAGCGCCAGCCGGGCGGTGCCTGCCGCCAGCATGTCTGCGGCGGTCTTGATCCCGAAGGTGGCGGAAGAGCAGGCCACGTTCATGTCGAACGCCAGGCCGCTGGCGCCGAGATAGTGCTGCAATTCGATGGCCAGCGCCGGGTAGGGGCGCGGCATGTTGGAGGCGGCGACGATGACAAGATCGATCTCCCCCGGTTCACGACCGGCGGCGATCAGCGCCTGCTCGGCGGCCGCCACCGCCATCTCCACCATGATGGAGGGCTGATCGTCCGGGCGCTCCGCCATGAGCGGTTGCATGATGTCGGGATCCAGCACCCCCTCGCTGCTCACCAGATAGCGGCTCTTGATGCCGGAGGCCTTCTCGATGAACTCGCAGCTGGAGTGCTGCTTGGCAGGCAGCTGCCCTGCATCGATGGCGGAGGCGTTCTCCTCGTTGTAGAGATCCACGTACTGGTTGAAGGCCGCCACCAGCGCTTCATTGCTGACGGCAAAGGGAGGGGTATAGAGGCCTGAGCCACTGATTACGATAGAGGTCATCTTTGCTCCTGGCCGGGTGCAATCCCGGCTTGTCTGTTTTTTAGGGTTCAGAGGGTCACAGCTGGTCGATGGCCGCAGCCAGACCCGCCAGGGTCAGCGGGTGCATCCGCCCGCCGATCAATTCGTTCATCAACTTGATGGAG
Source organism: Aeromonas sp. PrichA-15 (assembly GCF_017939245.1). NCBI lineage: Bacteria > Pseudomonadati > Pseudomonadota > Gammaproteobacteria > Aeromonadales > Aeromonadaceae > Aeromonas > Aeromonas sp. PrichA-15. Next base: position 22,254 of record NZ_JAGKRH010000050.1, read on the forward strand.
GGGTGCCACAGCCACTCCTGCCTTGGCAGCGGATTCACCCACACCATCTTGGGGAAATGTTGTTGCAGGCGCCCGAGCCACACCTGGCCGGGCTCCTCGTTCCAGTACTCTACGCTGCCACCTGGCCAGGTGATTTCATAGGGGCCCATCTTCGCATCCCCCACCACCATCACCCTGTAGTCGCTGCCGTAGGTACGCAGCAGCCGCAGGGTATCGAGCCGATCATCAAGGCGCCTGGCATTGTCCTGCCAGACGAAGTCGTAGAGGCAGTTGTGAAAATAGAAGAACACCAGGTGCTTGAACTCGTGGCGCAGGGCCGAAAAGAGGCGCTGCACCTTGGCCACATGGGCATCCATGGAGCCCCCCACGTCGAAGAAGACCAGCAGTTTGACCCCGTTGTGTCGCTCGGGTCTGAGCTTCACATCGAGCCAACCTTGCCTGGCCGAGCTTTGGATGGTGTCGTCGAGATCCAGCTCGTCGGGATTGCCCCGGCGCACCCAGCGCCTGAGCTTGCGCAGGGCGAGCTGGATGGCGCGCTGCCCCAGGGGCGAGTCGTCACTGAAGTTGCGAAAGTGGCGCGCTTCCCACACCTTGGTCGCCCGCCCGTGCTGGCCCTCTCCCCCCATGCGGATCCCTTCCGGGTGATAGCCGCCGTGACCGAACGGGCTGCTGCCCCCGGTGCCGACCCACTTGTTGCCGCCGGCGTGACGCTCCTTCTGCTCGCTTAGCCGCTGATTGAGGGTCTCCAGCAGCTTGTCCAGCCCGCCAAGGGATTGGAGCAACGCCTTCTCCTCCGGGCTTAACAGTCGCTCGAACTCCTTGCGCAGCCACTCCTCGGGCAGGCTCTCCGGCAACAGGGGGATGGCGGCCAACCCCTCGTAATACTCGGCGAAGGCGCGATCGAAGCGATCATAGTGCGCCTCGTCTTTCACCAGCAGGCAGCGGGATAGCTGGTAGAACTCGTCCATGTCGAGGCTGGCCAGTCTGGCTGCCAGCGCCGCGTGCAAGTCCAGCAATTCGCGCAGGCTGCAGGGGAGCTTGTGACGGCGCAGATGGTTAAAAAAGTCGATCAGCATGGGTCAGCTGCCGCGTCTGGCCAGAAAAGCGAGCTTCTCAAACAGATGCAGGTCCTGCTCGGTCTTGAGCAGGGCGCCGTAGAGGGCAGGCACCAGTTTGCCCGGCTCGCGGGTGCGCATCGCCTCGGGGGCGATATCGTCGGCCAAAAGCAGCCGGATCCAGTCCAGCAGCTCCGAGGTGGACGGCTTCTTGCGCAGCCCCTCTACCTCGCGCAGCTCGAAGAAGAGCTCCATCGCCTCACCGAGCAGGCTCTCCTTGAGGTTTGGGTAGTGGAGCTTGACGATGGCCTGCATCTCGGCCTTGTCGGGGAAGCGAATGTAGTGGAAGAAGCAGCGGCGCAGGAAGGCATCCGGCAACTCCTTCTCGTTGTTGGAGGTGATGATGACCACCGGCCGCTGGCGGGCCTTGACTCGCTCGCCGGTCTCGTAGACATCGAACTCCATCCGATCCAGCTCCAGCAGCAGATCGTTGGGAAACTCGATGTCCGCCTTGTCGATTTCATCTATGAGCAGCACTGGCCGCTGCTCTGCGCTGAAGGCCTGCCACAGCTTGCCCCGGCGGATGTAGTGGCCTATCTGCCCTACCCTGGGGTCACCGAGCTGGGAGTCTCGCAGCCGGGCGACGGCATCGTATTCGTAGAGCCCCTGCTGGGCCTTGGTGGTGGACTTGATGTGCCAGCTGATGAGCTCGGCGCCCAGGGACTCGGCCACCGCCTCCGCTAGCACTGTCTTGCCCGTACCGGGCTCACCCTTGATGAGCAGCGGCTTCTCCAGCACGATGGCGGCATCGACGGCCATCTTCAGTGCCTGTGATGCGAGATAGCGGTCGCTTCCTGCAAATCCCATGAGATCCCTTCCATTGGATGCCCAGGCAGCGGGAGCCCCCTCGGCAAGAGAGAATAAGTTCTATATGTTGTAATAACATATTGTTATAACGATTCGTCACTTCTCATTCAGAAACCACAGGGTAATCTTGTTTCATCGCCTTAACAAACACAGGGATAGCACCATGAGCAAAATTTTTGAGGACAACAGCCAGACCATAGGCAACACCCCGCTTGTTCGTCTCAACCGTGTTACCAAGGGCCGCGTGCTGGCCAAGATCGAGAGCCGCAACCCGAGCTTCAGCGTCAAGTGCCGGATCGGTGCCAACCTCATCTGGGATGCCGAGAAACGCGGCGTGCTGACCAAGGGCAAGGAGATCATCGAGCCCACCAGCGGCAACACGGGCATTGCCTTGGCATTCGTGGCTGCGGCCCGCGGCTATCCCATCACCCTGACCATGCCGGCCACCATGAGCCTCGAGCGCCGCAAACTGCTCAAGGCCCTGGGTGCCAACCTGGTACTGACCGAAGGTCCCCTCGGCATGAAGGGCGCCATCGCCAAGGCCAACGAGATCCTCGAATCCGAGCCGGGCAAGTACGTGCTGCTGCAACAGTTTGAAAACCCGGCCAACCCGGAAATCCACGAGCAGACCACTGGCCCCGAGATCTGGGACGCCACCGATGGCGAGGTGGATGTGTTCGTGGCGGGCGTCGGTACCGGCGGCACCATCACCGGGGTCTCCCGCTACATCAAGAAGACCAAAGGCAAGGCCATCGTCTCCGTGGCGGTCGAGCCCAGCGAATCTCCCGTCATCAGCCAGAAACTGGCGGGTGAAGAGATCAAACCGGGTCCGCACAAGATCCAGGGCATCGGCGCCGGCTTCATCCCGGGCAACCTGGATTTGAGCCTGCTGGACCGCGTCGAGCAGGTGAGCAGTGACGAAGCCATCGAGATGGCCCGCCGCCTGATGGAAGAGGAAGGGATCCTGGCCGGTATCAGCTCCGGCGCTGCCGTGGTCGCTGCCAACCGTCTGGCCGAGCAGCCGGAGTTCGAAGGGAAAACGATTGTCGTCATCCTGCCGAGCGCCGCCGAGCGTTACCTCTCCAGCGCCCTCTTCGCCGGTGTGTTCAGCGAGCAGGAATTGCAGCAGTAGTTGATCAGCCAACACCAAAACGACGGCGCTCCTCGGAGCGCCGTTTTCATTATGCGCTAAACTCTCTAGCCACCAGTGCCACTCGGCCCCTTATTTTTTGGGGTAAAATAACAAACTTGGATATGACAAAAAAAGCAGACATTCTGTGATAAATCTCATATCCTGTGCGGCGTCACGAGGTGTTTGCTGGCAAGGTATCACAAGGTAACAAAGTGTTATTTTTCGTTATAAAATAATTTCAGGCCAGGCCTGACGCGGCTTGCAGCCTGATAGCGAAAAAATACCTGGCCACGACGCCGAATACTGCACAGAAAATTGACCTGGATTAAACCATTGCAGGTCTGATTTCGTTACTTTACAACATATCCATACTGACACGGTGAGACAGGAAGCCTCATTGGCGACCATCTCTCCAAACAATATCAATAATATGGGGTGAAACCATGTACGAGAAGTCTGTTGTTATTACTGCTGAAAACGGCCTGCACACCCGTCCTGCAGCTCAGTTCGTGAAAGAAGCCAAAGAATTCCAAAGCGAGATCACTGTGGTCTCCGGTGGCAAATCCGCCAGCGCCAAGAGCCTGTTCAAGCTCCAGACCCTGGGTCTGACCAAAGGCACCAACGTGACCATCCAGGCTGACGGCCCGGACGCTCAGAAAGCCGTTGAGAAGCTGGTTGCCCTGATGGACGAGCTGGAGTAATCCAGCTTTATTCCTCCCCCACAGTCGTTTTAATAGGAAGGATTATGATATCTGGCATTCTTGCGTCCCCCGGTATCGCATTCGGTAAGGCGCTTCTTCTGAAAGAAGATGAAATCGTTATCAATCAAGGCAAGATTCCCGCCGAACAGATTGATGCCGAGATCAACCGCTTCCTCGAAGCCCGCACCAAGTCAGCCGCACAGCTGGAAGCCATCAAAGAGATGGCCGGTCGCACCTTCGGTGAAGAAAAAGAGGCCATCTTCGAAGGCCACATCATGCTGCTCGAAGATGAAGAGCTGGAAGGGGATATCAGATCCTTCATCAAAGAACACAAAGCCTCTGCCGACAGAGCCGTTCACGAGGTGATCGAACAGTACGCCAAGATGATGGCCGATCTGGATGACCCCTATCTGCGTGAGCGCGCCACCGACTTCCGTGACATCGGCACCCGTCTGGTCAAGAACGTACTGGGCATGGCCGTTGTCAACCTGAGCACCATCGACGAAGAGGTCATCCTGGTCGCCAAAGACCTGACCCCGTCTGAAACCGCTCAGATCAACCTGAAATACGTGCTGGGCTTCGTCACCGACATCGGTGGCCGTACCTCCCACACCTCCATCATGGCACGCTCCCTGGAGCTGCCGGCCGTCGTGGGCACCAACGACATCACCGAGCGCGTCAAGAACGGTGACATGCTGGTGCTGGATGCGATCAACAACCAGGTCATCATCAACCCGACCGCCGACCAGTTGAACGAAGCCAAGAAGTTCCAGGCCCAGTTCCAGGCAGAGAAGGACGAGCTGGCCAAGCTCAAAGACCTGCCTGCCATCACCCTGGATGGCCACCAGGTCGAAGTGTGCGCCAACATCGGGACCGTCAAGGATACCGAGGGTGCCATCCGCAACGGCGCCGAAGGCGTGGGTCTGTACCGTACCGAGTTCCTGTTCATGGACCGTGACGCGCTGCCGACCGAAGACGAGCAGTTCAAGGCTTACAAGGAAGTGGCCGAAGCCATGCCGGATCAACCGATCATTGTCCGTACCATGGACATCGGCGGCGACAAAGAACTGCCCTACATGAATTTCCCGAAAGAGATGAACCCCTTCCTGGGCTGGCGTGCCGTGCGTATCTTCTTCGACCGCACCGACATCATGCACGCCCAGCTGCGGGCCATCCTGCGTGCGTCTGCCTTCGGCAAACTGCGCATCATGTTCCCGATGATCATCTCCGTCGAAGAGTTCCGCAGCCTGAAGGCTACCGTGGAGACGCTGAAAGCCGAACTGCGTGCCGAAGGCAAAGCCTTTGATGAATCCATCGAAGTGGGTATCATGATTGAGACCCCGGCCGCGGCCGTGATGGCTCATCATCTGGCCAAGGAAGTGGATTTCTTCAGTATCGGTACCAACGACCTGACCCAGTACACCCTGGCTGTCGACCGTGGTAACGAGATGATTTCCGCCATGTACAACCCGCTGTCACCCTCCGTCCTGACCCTGATCAAGATGGTGATCGACGCTTCCCATGACAATGGCAAGTGGACCGGTATGTGCGGTGAACTGGCTGGTGACGAACGCGCCACCCTGCTGCTGCTGGGTATGGGTCTGGATGAGTTCTCCATGAGCGCCATCTCTGTACCGCGTATCAAGAAGCTTATCCGCAACACCAACTTCGAAGATGTGAAGGCCATGGCCGACCAGGCGCTGAGCTTTGCCACCGCCGCCGAAATCGAAGCGTGCGTAGATAACTTTATTAAGCAGAAGGCAGTCTGCTAAGATCGGCTGCAAACAGCGACAATCATCTCTAGGAGCTTTTACTATGGGTCTGTTCGACAAACTGAAGAAACTGGTTTCCGACGACAGTTCTGACACTGGCGGCATCGAAATCTTTGCTCCGCTGTCCGGCGAAATCGTCCCCATCGAAGATGTGCCTGACGTCGTCTTCGCCGAGAAGATCGTCGGCGACGGCATCGCCATCAAGCCGGCCGGCAACAAGATGGTTGCTCCGTGCGACGGCACCATCGGCAAAATCTTCGAGACCAACCACGCGTTCTCTCTGGAGTCCGACTCTGGTATCGAGCTGTTCGTTCACTTCGGTATCGACACCGTCGAGCTGAAGGGTGAAGGTTTCACCCGTATCGCTCAGGAAGGTCAACAGGTCAAGCGCGGTGACACCATCATCGAGTTCGATCTGGCCGTTCTGGAAGCCAAAGCCAAGTCTACCCTGACGCCTGTGGTCATCTCCAACATGGACGAGATCAAAGAGCTGGTGAAGATGACTGGCGCCGTGACCGTGGGCGAAACCCCGGTGATCCGCATCAAGAAATAATGCGCCCTGGCCTGACGCCAGCGACCACCAAAAACCGAAGCCTGGTGCTTCGGTTTTTTTTTGCCCCTTCCATCCCCCGATACTCCATGGGCTCCCGCACAGGTCAGCATGACGGCAAACAGGCAGAAATGTTATCGAGATCAACACGGGCATAAGCAAGCCGAGTACCCTCAAGAGGGATACCTGCGGGTCCTTTGGCTCGATATGAGACGGGATGAAAAGAGATAAGCCGCTTAAGTGGCGAGGAGACAACGATGCTGAGAAATACCGAACAACGTTATGGCAGCCTGAGCATAGGGCTGCACTGGTTGACCCTGCTGCTGATGATCGCCGTCTATGCGCTGATGGAGTTCAGGGACATCTTCCCCAAAGGGTCGGCCGGCCGCGACCTGATGAAGGAGTTTCACTTCATGGTGGGTCTGCTGATCCTGGCGCTGGTGGTCGTGCGCCTGCTGGTGCGCGTGGGTAGCCCTTCACCGCGTATCGTGCCCGAGCTCTCCCCCCTGATGCTCACGCTGGCTAAGCTCGCCCATCTGGCGCTCTATGGCTTCCTGATCCTCACCCCGCTGCTGGGCTGGCTGCTGTTGAGCGCAGGGGGCAAACCCATTCCCTTCTTCGGCCTGGCGCTCCCCGCCCTCATCGCCCCCGATGACGGCCTGAAGGGCACCATCAAGGAGTTGCACGAGACGCTGGCCAACATTGGCTATGCTCTGATTGCCCTGCACGCAGCGGCAGCCATCTACCACCACCATGTGCTCAAGGACAACACCCTGACCAATATGCTGCCCGAGCGCAAATAACCAGCGACGGGTTGCACACCAACAAAAAGGCCCCTGTGACAGGGCAATGCTGATCAGTTAAGGATCCATTGACCGATCCTTCTGCTGTAGGACAATCCGGAACCAATCACTGGTTCCGGATTTTTTATGTCTATTGCAAACGATCTGAACGATATTGTTGAGGCATCTGGCGACATGCTGGCTCGGCTG
>NZ_JAGKRH010000353.1:0-293 GCF_017939245.1 Aeromonas sp. PrichA-15
ACTAAGCGTACATGGTGGATGCCTTGGCAGTCAGAGGCGATGAAGGACGTACTAACCTGCGATAAGCCGTGAGCAGTCGGTAAGAGACATTACGACTCACGGATTTCCGAATGGGGAAACCCACTTAGCATAAGCTAGGTATCGCTACGTGAATACATAGCGTAGCGAGGCGAACCGGGAGAACTGAAACATCTAAGTACCCCGAGGAAAAGAAATCAACCGAGATTCCCTCAGTAGCGGCGAGCGAACGGGGATTAGCCCTTAAGCATCTTGGAAGTTAGTGGAACGGTCCT
>NZ_JAGKRH010000354.1:0-334 GCF_017939245.1 Aeromonas sp. PrichA-15
AGGTTTGCAGAGATTTTGGTGCGGAACTGAAAGAGTGTGACGGAGAGGCTGATCATGTTCACATGCTGATAGAGTACGGCCCAACAGTGCAGCTATCGGTGCTGGTGAACTCGTTAAAGGCGGTCACATCAAGGCGACTGCGTAATGAATTTCTGGACTTGAGGGGTGCTTACAGCAAACCCGTACTCTGGTCACGCTCTTACTTTGTGGGCTCTTGCGGCGGTGCGCCGTTAGAGGTGATCAAGCAATACATTCAAAACCAGCGGGGCTGACGCCCCGGCGAAATTCCCCTCCCACCTACGTCGGAGGGAGTCCCCTTTCGCATTTAAGATGG
>NZ_JAGKRH010000355.1:0-2525 GCF_017939245.1 Aeromonas sp. PrichA-15
ACGCCCAGGTGGGCGAAATCCTGGCTGGCGTGAAGGTGATGAACAAGCTGATAGGGCTTGGTATGCCTGTTCGCCAGCCAGTGAATTGAGTGGTATCAACGGGTTGGGGAACGGCCATCCAGCGACGGATTTGATCAACAACGCCTTGTGGTGGTACTGTTGGGCTTTCATGCACTATGCCGCCCGAAACTCAAGGGGCTGGAATGTGACTGGGTGATGGTCAGCAAGTGACGAGCCCAAACGCCCGCATGCACAAGCCAAATAGGTCTTGAGCTGGTATCAGGGTTGAAGCAATACTGCTGCAAGGGGATGTGGTGCCAGTGGTTTGCCAGCATGCGGTAGAGGTGGGTTGCAACCTTATAGTGATGGGGGCTTACGGTCACTCACGGATCAGGCAGTTCATTGTGGGAAGCACGACAGCGGGGATACTGAAAACGACCAAAGCCTCTCTGCTGTTGCTGAGGTAATTTAGTAGCAGGGGCGGGATAACCTGCCCCTGCGTGTATCAGAACCAGCTTTGCACCGCCTCTCTGGCAGGTATCCCACCGGCATGTACTACCTTGTCATCGATGACGACTGCTGGCGTAGACATCACCTTGTACTTCATTATCTCGGGCAATGACTCCACCTTCTCAAGCTGAATTGACACACCAAGCTCATCCACCACCTGCTGGATAAGTTGAACAGTGTTCTTGCAGTTGGCGCAGCCGATGCCGAGCACTTTTACATTTTTCATCTCATATTCCTCATCAAGAAATTAACGGCGATACGAAGTTAAACACCCACCCAACCAACGTGAAGGAAACCAGTAGCACCAGCAGCAAGGTGCCCAGTAACTGCCACTTCATCACTTGTTTGAGCAGAATAAATTCAGGAAAACTGGCCGCTACTGTGCTCATACAAAATGCCAGTGTCGTCCCAATCGGCAGCCCATTGACAATCAAGCTCTCCATCACCGGGATCACTGCGGTGGCGTTGGAGTAGAGGGGAATGCCGATGAGAACCGCCACAGGCACTGACCACCATTGGCCTGCTCCAAGATGTGAGGCAATCCAGCCATCAGGCACAAAGCCATGAAGCGCGGCACCAAGCCCCACACCGACAATGACCCAGATCCATACCCGTTTGAAGATGGTGAGGGTTTCATCTTTAGCAAAGGCATGACGCTTGGCCAGCGAGAGGCTCGGGGCATCGGTATGCTGCTGGACGATATCACCTTGCTGATGCTGCCCCTGCTTGAGGGCCTCAGCGGCAAAATCAGCCAGCCAACGCTCGGCCTTTATCTTGTCCAAAAACGCCCCACCCAGCATGCCAACCGCCATGCCAACTACCACGTAAATCAGGGTGAACTTCCAGCCCAGCAGACTGACCAGCAACAAGACGGCCACTTCGTTGATGAGCGGTGAGGTGATGAGAAAGGCCATGGTAATCCCTAGCGGGATACCGGCTGAGGTGAAGCCGAGGAACACAGGGATACTCGAACAGGAGCAGAAGGGAGTAATGGCACCAAAGCCGGAGCCAAGAAGATAGCCCAACCCTCTGTGCTTGCCCGCCAAATAGTCCCTCACCCGTTCAACATTCAGGGAGGCCCGCAACATGGCCACGATGTAAATCATGACCAGCAGCAGGGCAAAGATCTTGCTCACATCCTCCACGAAGAAATGCAGCGCATCCCCCAGCTTGGTTTGCGGGCTCAGGCCCAATTGCTCGTAGACCAGCCAGCTGGCTAGGTCGGTGAAAATCTGAAACATAATGACTCCATCAACATCGGTGTTATCCAGAAGACGTGGCATGTCCGCAAAAGATGCTCATATCTTTTGTTTTTTGCTAACGCCGCGATCTCATGGTTCGCCCCCAGCCCCTTCATCAATCACTGAATACCAATGAATCAAGGACGCCTTGCCCGCTATGAACGCCCCCTTCTGTCGATCCGGCTGATTTGCTACGGATCAGGTATCCAGCAAAGCTCTGCTCGGCGCAACCAGGATTGCCATCTATCTGAACGGTGAACATGCCTAAATAACTGATCCTAATAGTGCTACACCTTTGCTGTGCCATAGCCATTCCCCGGGAAAGGAGACACGGTATCCATGAAGTGTTTCACTCGAGCCAGCAGGTTGGCCATCCCTCTGCATTGATGATTGCGCGTGATGGTTTCATGCAACTTGTGCCACAGCCGTTCTATGTGATTAACCCAAGGACTATAAACTGGCTGGAATACCAGGCAGAACTTAGGGTTTTTCTTCAACCATCGCTCGGTCTGTTTGCTTTTGTGAATGATGTAGTTATCGAGGATCAGCGTGATGGTTTTGGCTCGTCGGTAGTGGCGACGCAGCTTTTCCAGCATGGCGATAAACAGGGATGAGTTTTTCTTTTGCATATCCCACTGACGTAAAGCACTCTTCCGTTGCCTGCATGGAGAACGCCTGCCAGGTAATGTTTCGCGTTCTGTCCCGGCGTGACAACCCGCTTTTGCTGCGCTCTGAACATCCAGTCGGCCCCTAATTTGGGATTGAGGTCTATAT
>NZ_JAGKRH010000355.1:2535-4920 GCF_017939245.1 Aeromonas sp. PrichA-15
CTCCGCCATTTTCTCCTGATAGGCTGGGTCTTTTATCCGCAAGGTCGGCACGGGCCTTCGCCAGACAATGCCCATACGCGGTAACCATCGACGGAGCGTGGAGGCTGCCATATTGAGGCCTGTTAACCGATTGATTTTGATAGCCAATAGTTCGGTACACCAGCGGCTGCGCTGATAACCAAAATCTTGCGGAGAAAACTGCATGAGCAGCACCAGTAAAGTGACAATCTTGGCAACAGGTAAGACTGGGGCACGGCCAGCCGGTAAGGCTTCTAGCGCATCTATGCCTTCATCTCGATACCATCGAAGCCAACGGCCGATGGTCGAGCGAGCAGCGCCGGTAAGGTGATGAACATCAGTGACCGTGCGTCCTTCATGTAACAGCAAGATGGCCATCAAGCGACGAGCATGCCCTTTATCACGGGTGGCATGGATGATTTTGTGAATGCGGCGCCGTTGTGGTCGTGGCAGGGGTGGTAGGATAGGCATCAACTCAGTCCTTTGGGTGTGGCTTGTTTTGTTTGGCGACTAATGAGATCGCACAAACTGGACTGAGTTCCCTTCCTCCAGTGATCTACTATTCGGAACAGCTATTTAGTTCACTGATCAAGTCCGTCACCCGATGCAGCTCTCCTTTGCGTACTATCCAGGCTGACATCGGTCTGGGAACGGGATGTAATCGGCCCATTAGTGACCAAGCCTGATATTGCCGGGGCTCCAGTGTTTCTAATTTTGCCAGGATGTCTGCCCCAAACAGACAATGCCCACCTCCTTCTCCTTGGTTTTTAAGTACCCAACTATTGGAGGGCGCAGCTTTTACAAAGTGGAGGCTATCAGGGGTCACAGGATGCATTTCACCCAACACGCCTCTTACCGTGTCAGCCTCTTGCGGGGTCAAGCCAAATGCAGCGAATCCCTCTTCTCCCAAACGTGACAGCAGCATTTGTACTCGCTTGCTGGTCGCCAATTGCTGGGCGACCGTGGCATTGACGGCGACTCTATGTCGCTCAATCACCACACGGGTCGCCATCAGCGCCTGGCAACATCTCTGCTCTTTGAGGTCTGTCGCCTCATAATCTGAATATTGGTATCCGGCCCGCAGGTAGACGGTATCGAGGGAGCCGACACCATCGAGGAGCAGTCTGTTGTTAGCGCCCGTGCTCAGTTGATTATGAAGTTCACGAAAGGTTCTGCGCTGCGTCTCAATCCCTTTGCGCTGGAGTGCCAGCTCAAGCAGGTGTTGATCAAACACATTGTTTTCATGTTCCTGCACAATCATCAGAAACCTTGCCGGGCCGGGGTCGCCAAACTCACGCTTGATCTTGAAGGTGGCCTCGGCAATGCCTGCTGACAATCCTTCAATGGCATGATTACTGACAAGTTCACCCATTGCCTGATGCGGCTCTTGCATGTACGCAGCAGGCCATTGCCGTTGCAGATAGCGGTGCAGTTCATGTATCCGCTGACCAAATGGCCCCATACCTGCGGCGATACCATTGAACTCGATCAGCTTGTGGCCATCGCGCTGGTCGTCCATAAAGTCGCTGCGCATGATGAGTAATGGCAGCCGGGGTGGCTTGGTGGCTGATGAGTGTATCTGTTGGTGCATGCTGAGCAGGGCTGAAAAGAAGGGATCGCCCGCCGTAATGGGATGAATGGCATCATGTAAAAAGCCATGATCCTCTGAGACGGCATAAATCAGTTTGCTTAGGAAGGTGCGAATAAGCGGGGAAATTCTTCTCGGCTGACTCAGTCATTTCATTTTTTCAGTTTGAGCCGATCTTTTCTCCCGTAAATGCCTTGAATCAGCCTATTTAGACCGTTTCTTCGCCATTTAAGGCGTCCTGATTACCCATGATTAGCAGTCAGTTACCACGAACTATACTGATCTTACGTACAGTTATCGAGGTGCGAGATCATGGCCAAAAGCAAAATCCAATTCCAGAAAGGCTACAGCCTGTTTGAGTTTCTCAAGGACTATGGCACTGAGGCTCAGTGCGAAAACGCGCTGTTCACTTGGCGTTTTCCTAACGGCTTTGTCTGCCCTGAATGTGCCAACAAGACCTGTTGTCGCCTGAGAAGGCGGCCACGTGTGTGGCAATGCAATCACTGCCGTCACCAGATGTCATTGACTGGAAACACGATTTTCGCAAACACCAAGCTCCCACTGACCAAGTGGTTTCTGGCAATGCACCTGTTGTCACAAACCAAAACAGGCTTGTCAGCGATGGAGCTAAAACGCCAGTTGGGCGTCAAATATGACACCGCCTGGATGCTCAAGCACAAGCTGCTGCAAGCCATGAAAGAGTCCGATGACAAGCAGCCCATCAGCGGCATCATTCAGCTCGATGATGTCTACTGGGGTGGCGAGCGCCGTGGTGGCAA
>NZ_JAGKRH010000355.1:5220-5571 GCF_017939245.1 Aeromonas sp. PrichA-15
CAGGAAATGTGAAAAACTCGCTGCGGGGCAGTTGCCATACGCTCGGAGCGAAGCATTTACCAAGGCATCTTGCGGAATACTGCTTCCGGTTTAATCATCGTTTTGACCTCAAGAGCATGTTGGTTGAATTGGGGCATGCAGTCGTGGCAAGCCCTCCGATGCCATATCGGCTCTTGAAGCTGGCTGAGGGTCATGGGTAATCAGGTAAGGCGTTATTCCCAGTTTTTAGTGAGATCTCTCCCACTGACGTATCATTTGGTCCGCCCGAAACAGGTTGGCCAGCGTGAATAACATCGCCAGTTGGTTATCGTTTTTCAGCAACCCCTTGTATCTGGCTTTCACGAAGCCGAA
>NZ_JAGKRH010000356.1:0-293 GCF_017939245.1 Aeromonas sp. PrichA-15
GTGAGGAGGTTAAAAACTCCGGGCTCTTGAGAAAACGAAAGCCCCGTTCGACATTCTGCTGCGCTTTATAGGTGGCCAAAAGTTCGGCCATGGTCAGCGTATCGCTGTGGTCATTGGTCGCCAGGATGAACACCCCGGTCTGGTTGTGGGCCTCTTCAACGCAAGCCAGGCTAGTTGCCGCCAACCCAGTGATTTGAAACTGATGGCCAATTGGCTCTTCGCCACGCTTGGGTCTGCCACGTCCTGTATAAACGGGTTCACCTACCACTTCGGCATCCAGTTGCAGCAGCATC